>JAUYJB010000178.1 GCA_030688605.1 Hyphomicrobiales bacterium | reverse complement strand
TGCGCACGGTAGAAGCTCCAGGTCACGAGGAGCATGAATACCGCCAGCACGGCGTCGGATGCGTTCATGATGGCTCGAACGGACGGAAGTGCACAGCGAATTTATCCGTCTCTGCCATCCGATGCCCCTGTCCTTTGTCAGCGAGAACACAAGCGAGACATACTCTCGTCCGTGGAGCGTAGTCCTTCAGCTCAGTGAGACACCCGCAGACCTCGCACACGTCCCGCTCTGGCTCGGTGAGCATGATGCCCCCTATTTCAGTATCCAGCGCGAAATAAAAACAACGAGCGCAGACGCGATGAACGCAATCAAGCCGCTAACGATCAGCGTCTTGCCGTCCGTGTTGGCCTTTCCAAGCTCCAACATCCTGACTTTTTCGTTGAGCGAGTTGATCTGAAGTCGAACTTCATCCTTTGTCGAAAAGTTTCCGGCTTGGTCCTTGAGCGTGTCCCGAAACTCGTTCATGCCCTCAAGGCGCTTGTCGATCTGGCTAGCCGCCTTGCTCGTGTCATCGTCGATCTTCCTGATCTGCGATGCGAAGTGCCTATCCAGCCATTCGATCTTGCCTTGGAAATGGCGATCCAGCCAGCTTATCTGAGCCTCGATATGCTCCTTCAGTGGCACGTCGCTCATTTCAGTTGCCACCGTTCTTTTTCAGCGCCTGCAATTCTTCGCGCAACGGGCAATGCAAAATCGCGCATGTGAGTTCCTGGCCTCTCCGTGGCCGCTCGCCAAGCTCCCTGATCACCATCTCGGAGTGCGTGTGAAATGCTGAGGCCATTCTGTCGATCTTGTCATAGATTCGCTCACGGTCATCTTTATCCTCCTTCATCTTCTGATCGAACCGTGAAACTATCCCCTGCAGCGCCACCGCGTCGGCCTTGACTCGGATCAGCCCGTGCGTGTGCTTCCACGCCCACGTGATCAGCGCACCGTATGCGGCGAGGACTGCCATGACGATCTGTTCCCAGGCGTTTTGCACGTTTGCTCTCCTTCGCGTCGCTTGTCGCCTACCTTTTCGCCTGCTTGCGCCGCTGCACGAGGTTGTTGCCAACCACTGCGACGTAGAGCACGAGAATGAACCAGTACGCCCACGGCTGCATCAAGTCGTTGCCATGCGCGTACAGGAACACGCCGAGCGCGATGCCCTTGCCCAGGAACAGCGCCTCGTCCTGGCCGATCCATTTGAACAGCCGGCCGATTGGTGCAACCTCCCGTCCGCCGTCGAGCAGGATGTCGATCGTCAGCGCGAGGTCGGCGAACTGGAGCGCGATGATTGCCCAGAATAGGTAGAGCGTGTTCATGGTGATGGCCTTTCCTGTTGCAGAAGCGGTTGAGCTCGATCAGCGATATCTCCGCGCATCTTTTTCGGTGCGCCCTCGATAGTACGCTGTAAGCGCGGCTTTTGTGCAGACTCCAGCGCCCTCTTGATGGTCGTTTCGCTCACGTCAACCCCAGCGCGCTCCATGTCAGCCTGAATTTTGTTCAGTGCAGCATCAAGCTTCGCCTCGTTATGCCCATAGGTGCGCACAGCAGAGACGATCCGGTTGACGTATAGCGATGTCTTCTTCCGCTCAAGCGCAATGTCCTTGGCGTCACCAGCCCACTCGTCTCGCGCCATCGACACCTTCGTCGGCGTCGAGCCAACCGCCATGCGCAGCAGGTCGGTCTTGGTGATATTCTGCTCGGTGAAGTCCGGCCGGTTCTTCCACGGATTTATCCACGCGATCTTGTTGTCGGCGAGCGCGTTGGCGAATGCCTCTCTTTCCGTGAAGGCAGTCGGGAAGATGGGCATGCCGTTGGCGGAGGCCTCGATCGCCTTCAACGGCTTTCCGAAGCCTGGCGACAGGTTGTAGAGTTGGTCCACGACCCCGGCCTGCAATTCGCCCAAGCTCCTGGCTTTGTCCCAGGACGAAAACCACGGACCCAAGAGGTCGGTCGCCTGCGATGGCGTGAACTGCTCACCCATGCCTGCGCGCGCGCTCATGTCCTCGCCAAGCGCGTAGGCGGGCAGGCCGCGCGCGAAGGTTAGCCAAGCCGCGGCGACAAGTTCCCCCTTCGCCTGCGCTGCCAGGGCTGCTTTCTTGAGTTCTTCGATCGGGTCCCAGTCGGAAACCCACTTGATAATGCTACCCAGAAGGGTAACGAACGGGAGCCCAAGAGCGCCAGCCGTGAGGAATAGAGATGTAAGGTGCCACAGGATGGCGTCCCGATCGATCTGCACTTCTTCGTCATAGATGGACTCCCCGGTAACGCCCTTCCTCCCAAGCTCGAAGGTGAAGGCGATCTGCTGGAACATATAGTTTTTGAAGATCGCCGGCACGCGGACGAACGTGTTGCGCAGCAGTTCGGCCTTGCTCGAGGCTCCGTACCGATGCTGTGTGAAGCCCATCGTAGCCTCAGCTTCCTTAAAGGCGGGCCCGGGCAGCGCTCCGCGGTCTTTGGCGCGGTGGTACGCCCCAAGGAAGGCAACCGCCCGGTTCGTGTTCTCAGTCGTCCTGAACGGCAGCATCGACCAGAATGCGGCCTTGTGCTGGATGATCGCCATCAGTTGCTGCTCGGTGTAGGTGTCGTTCGAGAACGTGTCGCTGCGCTGCAAGAGGCGCCAATCTTCGTTCGGTGCCTCGCGCAGCCCGAGCTTCCACGACGCCCACGAGCGCACCGCCTCCCCAGTCTTGGCTATCCCGATCGCCGTGTACTTCGGCTTGAGCACAGGCAGGGTGTTGTTGATCGTCTGCGTCATGTTGACCACGGCCGAGCCGAGATTGAACACCATCCCGAGCTTCAGGTGGCTCATGTCGGAAACCATGACTTGGGTGATCGCGCGAGACTTGAACTCGGTGTCCTGAGCGAGCCCGCGGTACATGGTGTAGCCGACCCAGCCGGCGATCAGCCCTGCGGCGAATGGATTTGTTGATATCCCGGCAAGTGCTGTCACGCCGGAGCCAAGCGCCGGGAATCCGATAAGCGCGGCCTTGCCCCACGGCTTGGACAGAGTCTTGTCGATCACCTCGTCAATGGACCCCTCCATCGGCTGCTTCTGCCCGTTCATGTCCCGGATGTAGGCGTCCATCATGCTCGTCAGGACCGGATATTGCTGGTTGGCCGACCGGAAGGGCGACATGCCAATCTTTTCCATGTCGTTAATCGCCCGGTACTTGAACTTGTCCAGGTAGACGTAGCGCGTGACCTCGCTGATGTGCGCGCGCATGATCTTGTCCATGTCCGTGCTGAATCCCTCGACACCCTTCCTCTGCTGCGTGAACCCGGCGATACGGCGGCGGAAGCGGCGGCGAATAACACCACCCATGACGTCGTGGAGATCCTGACCGGCCAGCCCAGTGATCTTGCTCACCTTGGCCATCGTCGTCCAGTATGAGGCGTCCGTCAGGGTTGTCGCGGCCGAGTTCGGAAACTTGAACTGCACGGCACGCACCACGAACTGGTCTTCAGGCGAGGCAATGGCCACGCGCTCCGAGGCGGCAGTTGCCGAGCGCTGGTCCGGGTGGAAGCCGTGTTTCGTGCCGGCCACCAAATGATGAACCGTTTCGGTAACTGGAGCCCCAGCATCGTCCAAGGTCGGTTTCCCGTCCTTGTCCAGCACTGGCTGCTCGACCAGCTTGTATACCGCCCAGGTGCCGAAGAACTTGTGCGGCAGATACCCGACCTTGGTGCGTATCGACGTTGCCGCCAAGATGCCATCCAGCCGGTCGACTTCATCCAGCAGGTCGGCGTATTCCTGCGTCTGCTCACGGATTCCCTGCATCTGGCGTTCAATGTCGTCAAGGGTGTCCAGCAGGGCCTGGTCTGTGCCGGCGGCGGCGCGCGCTCTCACGCGCAGGCGCGAGCGGCGTCCGTAGAGGGACCGGAACAGCTTGTCGTCCATGGCGGTGATCGTGCGCATGCGCTCGAGGATGGCAGTCTTGCGCGCCCGGTACTTGGGAAGCATCGAGCGACGGTGCATGTCCACAAAGCGCCCCATCTTCTCGACCAACGTGCGGAAGTCCTTGTACGCCTGGATGATCTTCGGATCGGTCCAGCCAAGATCGTTGCGCAACTGGTCCTCTGTGAACTCGACCTCGTCCGCCTCGCCCACCCACAGGGTATCGGTCAGGGTTTCCCATCCTTCCTTGTCGCCACGGAAGCGGTTGCGGATTTCGTTGTACTCTTTCGTCAGGCTGTGCTGCGTGCTCGCGATGAAGGTTTCGATCTCCGTTGCGAACTTCTGCGTACCGCGCAGCACCGGGGAGCTGTAGAAGGCGTTCTTCGGGTTGACGACGAATCTGGGTAACGACCACTTGTCCTTGCTGCCCTGCTTCTCGATGACGGTGACGTTGGGTGGGAGGTTGCGGCCGAGGCTGAACTTTTCCTCCTCCCGCATCGCATCGAGCTTCTCGCCGTTCCTTTCAAGCAAGGCGATGCGGTCGAGGGTTGGCTGATCCCAGATGACGTAATTGTAGGTGCCGCCTTCTTTTCCGCGCGACTGCTGATCCAGATACCGGTTGCCGACGATGTCTATGGAGGCGAGATATTCGGAGGCGGCCTTTCTTCCGTCCGTAGTTCTTGCCATGTCTTGTGCATAATTTCCAGTTGGACCACCGAATTGGTCGGCTAGCCCCTGGTACAAACCGGCACCGGAAATAGAGCCGAACCACTGCCCTTCGCCTTGTTTCTTGCCACGGTTAACGGCATTCAGAATACGTGGTTGTTCACTCAGCGGCCTATCCCAATCCAGCAGCTTCGGCAGCACGTCATCGGGGATATCGAGGCGGTAGAGGTTTGGCTTCGACACGTCCAGCATTTCAACGTCTGCGAACGGACCAGTGCCTCCGGCCTTGAATGTTCCGCCAGTTTGCCGTCCTACCGCATATGACTTTCCTACCCCCTCCGTCTCCGCCGAGTACCACCCCCACCCATAAGCCTGCGCCCCCTCCCCAGTCCCGATCTTGTCCAGCCTCGGGCGGCCGTGCGGGAAGCCGGGCTCGGGCGGCCAGATGTGCGGTGTGCCGTGGTAAACGGCGTGAAACTTCTCCAGCACAGCATTCAGATCGTCCCGCACGGCCGCCCGGTATGACTCAGGCATCGCCTTGTAGCCTTCCAGCGTCATGCTGGCAAGGTCCGCCATGCTGCCCTTCCTGACCGCCCCGCCGACCGTCCCAGCCTCGACGCTTGCGAAGATGTCCTCGATCGACTGGAACCCGAGCCCGCGCAGAGCATTGCCAAGCCGCTCAAGGAACTGGCGGATGCGCTCGAAGGCCCTGCCGACCGGCCCAGCGAACTTGCCGCCCTCACGGAAATACTCGAAGGCGTTGGCGATCCCCTCCTCGTTGTTGGGGACCCGGTACTGCTTCATC
>JAUYJB010000177.1 GCA_030688605.1 Hyphomicrobiales bacterium | reverse complement strand
AGAGCATGTTCCGCAAAAGTGGGAACCGGTTTTGCGACAAGAACAGGCTCAACCAAATGAGCATGTTCCGCAAAAGTGGGAACCGGTTTTGCGACAAGAACAGGCTCAACCAAAGAGATCGGATCGAAATCCGATTCAGATCAGGTGGATTTCGGTCGGGTGCCGTCGCCATGCAAAACGCCGGGCATCGGGATGCCCGGCGTTGGTCTGAATTGGAATTGCGGTCAGCCCTGCGGCTGCGGCGCCGGGCCCTCCGGGCCCTCGGATGCGTCCGGCGCGTCCTTCGGTCCGGAACGGCGGCGCTGGGTCATGAACTGGTCGAATTCCGCCTTGTCCTTGGCCTGGCGGAGATTGCCAAGGAAGGCCATGAATTCCTCATGCTCCTGTTCGAGCCGCTTCAGCGTCGCTTCGCGATATTCGTCGAAAGCGACATTGCCGCTCGAAGGCTGGCGTCTGCCCCAGTCGCGCCAGCGCGAACCCTTAAAGTCGCGGGCCTTCTCCTCATAGTGCCAGCGGCCGGGGCCGCGATGCGTGTGACATCCCATGCGTCCACTCCATAGCAGAAAGACCAGAAGGGCGAGGCCGACCGGCCAGAAGACAATGAAGCCGAGGATCATCAAGGCGATCCAGGCCGGCTTTCCGTATTCGTCCAATTTCGCGACGAGTTCCATTGGAGCACCCATGTTAATGTTGTTCACATTCACATATATGGCGGGGTCGCCGGGTCTGTCAAGCGAGTTCCTTTCGGCAGATTCAGAAGATGGTGCCGAGGGCTCTCGCCTTCAACCGGTGAGGCGGCAACTGATCGCCTCTCCCCGGTAGAAAGAGGTATTGCGGCGTGCCGCGCGCCAGGTCCTATTCGGCACCGAGCCCCAGCCCGCGCAGATAGACCAGCACGCCCGCCTCCAGCAGGTCCTCCGGCGTCATCGGCAGCTTGCGCCGGGCCGCGTCGCCGCGGGAAAACAGCGAGGCGATGCCGTGGGAGAGCGCCCAGACGTGCAGGCTCACCATCATCGCCGGCGGCCTGCCGGCCTTCGGCAGGGTCGCGCATATGGCTTCGGCCGCCCGCTGCAGAACGGCGAAGGCCTCCTCCGCGGCGCGGGCGAGCTCGGCGCTCAGGTCCGGCGGCAAACCCGCCTCGAACATCGCCGAATAATAGGCGGGCTCGGCGCGCGCGAAGGCGAGGTAGGCCCGTCCGACATTGTGAAAGGCGGTCAGCGGGTCGGGGTCGCCGTCGTTCCAGGCGCGCGCCAGCCCCGCCGCGAAGCGCTCGAAGCCGCGCCGCGCGACTTCCGCCATCAGCGCGTCGCGGTCGCGGTAGTGGCGGTAGGGCGCGGCCGGGCTGACGCCGGCCGACCGCGCGGCTTCCGCGAAGGTGAAGCCGGCCGGCCCCTTGTCCACGATCAGCTTCAGCGCCGCCTGAACCAGCGCCTCGGGCAGGTTTCCGTGGTGGTATCCGCGCCGCGCCCGGCGGCCATGTCCGGTCCATTTCATGTAAAGGGGTTTTACATGAATCGCCTGGCCGATGTCGACAAGACTAGAATTCGGTGCGCTGCCTGACCGCGGCGGCGAGCGTGCCCTCGTCGAGATAGTCGAGCTCGCCGCCGACCGGCACGCCGTGGGCGAGCCGCGAGACCTTGACGCCGCTGCCGGCGAGAAGGTCGGTGATGTAGTGCGCCGTGGTCTGGCCCTCGACCGTGGCGTTGACGGCGAGCAGCACCTCCTTGACCTCATCGGCTCCGGCGCGCGCGATCAGGGCGGCGATGTTGAGCTCGTCCGGGCCGATGCCGTCGAGCGGCGACAGGACGCCGCCGAGCACGTGGTAGCGGGCGTCGATGGCGGCGGCCCGTTCCAGCGCCCACAGGTCGGCGACGTCCTCGACGACGCAGATGACCGAGGCGTCGCGGCGCGGATCGGCGCAGATGGCGCAGGGGTCGGCGGTGTCGATATTGCCGCAGGTCGAGCAGACGAGGATGCGCTCGCCGGCAAGCTTCAGGGCGGCGGCCAACGGCTCGAGCAGTTCGTCCTTGCGCTTGATGAGATAGAGCGCCGCGCGGCGCGCCGAGCGCGGCCCAAGCCCCGGCAGGCGCGCCAGCAGGTGGATCAGACGCTCGATCTCGGGGCCGGCGGCGCTACGGGGCATGGACGGAGAAACTGCTCAAAGGCCGAGACCCGGCGGCAGCGGCAGGCCGCCCGTCAGCGCCTTCATCCTTTCCCGCAGCTGAGCTTCAAGCTTGCGCTTGGCCTCGCCATGGGCGGCGACGATCAGGTCCTCGACGATCTCGACATCCTCGGGCTTGGCGAGGCTCGGGTCGATGGAGACGGACTTCAGGTCGCCCTTGCCCGACAGCGTGACGCGCACGAGCCCGCCGCCGGCCGCGCCCTCGACCTCGATGCGCTCGAGCTCGGCCTGCATCTCGGCCATGCGGCCCTGCAGCTCCTGGGCCTGTTTGAGCATGCTGGAGAAATTCTTGATCACGGCTCAGGCCTTTCTTTCACAGCTCATACCATCGGGTCATCGACGGTTTCTTCCCTCGCCCTCGCTCTCTAATATTCTTCTCCCCCCTTGCGGGGGAGAAAGCAAAATTAAGGTGTTAGCCGAGCTTCGCGAGGCTAACCCTTGAATTTTGCAGGAGGGGGATCGGCGGCATGTCCCCCCCTCCTGAAAAATCCAGCGCTTGGCGCCGCTGACGCGCCGCCAACGCATTGATTTTTCGTCCTCCCCCGCAAGGGAGGAGGGATGGTTGCGCGTCGACTTAAAATCATCATGCGCTAGTCATCGAAGTCATCGGGTTCATCGGGTTCATCGGGTTCATCGGCAAAGTCTCCCGGCGCGCCGTCTCCGGCAACCGGCTTGTCGCGCACATCGACGATCTCGGCGCCGGGGAAGCGGTCGAGCAGGCGGCGCACGACGGGATCGGCGGCAGCTTCCGCAAAGCGGGCCTCGCGTTTGGCGCGCGCCTCTTCGGCCAGCGTCGGCCCGCCGCGCCCGCTCGCCACCACCACCATCCAGCGCGCGCCGGTCCACAGTTTCAGGAGACCCGACAGACGGTTGGCAAGATCGGCCGGGGCGCCTTCGTCGATATCGATCTCGAGCCGTCCCGGCTCCAGGCGCACGAGCCGCACCCTCTCTTCGAGCGCGATCTTGAGCGGCAGGTCGCGCTCGGCCGCCGCCAGCGCAACGATGTCGGCAAGGCAGGCGATGGGCGTTCCTTCCTCGGGCAGCGCATCGCTGTCCGGCCGCGCCGCCATGACGGGGCGCACGTCGCCGCCACCCATGCGCGCGCCGCCCCCAGGGCCTCTCGACAAAGGAGGCGCGTTGCGCGCCTTGGCCGTGGCGCCGGCGGGTTGCCGTGCCGGCGTGGCCGGGCGGGCGGCCTGCGTCCCGTCCCCGCCGTCGCCGAGCGCCCGGATCAGCTCGTCCGGGGTCGGCAGGCCCGCCGCATGGGCAAGCCTGACCAGCACCATCTCGGCGGCGGCAAGCGGGCGGGGAGCGGTCTGGCATTCGCCGAGCCCCTTGAGCAGCATCTGCCAGCTGCGCGCCAAAACCCGGGCGTCGAGCTTTTCGGCGAAGTCCTGCGCCGCGCGGCGCTCGCCCTCGGCAAGGCTCGGGTCGCCGGCCGCCTCCGGCACATATTTGACGCGGGTAATGAAATGGGTCAGCGCCGCGAGGTCGGAAAGCACCACGGCCGGGTCGGCGCCGGCATCGTATTGCGCCTTCAGCTCCTTGAGCGCCCCAGCCACGTCGCCTGCCATCACCGCCGTGAACAGCTCGATGACGCGGGCCCGGTCGGCGAGCCCCAGCATGTCGCGCACCTCTTCCGCCGCGACCCTGCCCGCAGCATGGGCGATCGCCTGGTCGAGGATCGACAGCGCGTCGCGGGCCGAGCCCTCCGCCGCCCGGGCGATCAGCGCCAGCGCCTCTTCGTCGGCCTCGACCTTCTCCTTGGCGAGGATGTCCCTGAGGAAGGCCGCCAGCACGCCAGAGTCGATGCGGCGCAGATCGAAGCGCTGGCAGCGCGACAGAACGGTGATCGGCACTTTTCGGATCTCGGTGGTGGCGAAGATGAACTTGACGTGCTCGGGCGGCTCTTCCAGCGTTTTCAGCAGGCCGTTGAAGGCCTGCTTGGAGAGCATGTGCACCTCGTCGATGATATAGACCTTGGTGCGCGCCGAGACCGGCCGGTAGCGGGCGCTCTCGATGATCTCGCGGATGTCGTCGATGCCGGTATGGGAGGCGGCATCGAGCTCGACCACGTCGACATGGCGCGATTCCATGATCGCCTGGCAATGCTCGCCGGGCTCGTCCATGTGGACGGTCGGCGCGTCCGCCTTTCCGGGCAGCGAATAGTTGAGGGCGCGGGCGATGATCCGCGCCGTCGTCGTCTTGCCGACGCCGCGCACGCCGGTCAGCATGTAGGCCTGGGCGATGCGGCCGGTGTCGAAGGCGTTGGTCAGCGTCCGCACCATGGCGTCCTGGCCGATCAGCTCGTCGAAGGTCTGCGGCCGGTACTTGCGCGCCAGCACGCGATAGGGCGTGCCCGCCGCGCGGGTCTCGCCGGTCGATGGTACGTCGGTCATTCGGCCTCCCCGGCCCCGGACCTTTTCGGCGCCCCGGTGGGAGGCTGGACGACAACCCGTGCCGGTCTCGTTGGGGCTGCTTCCTTCCGGACCTGACCCGGTTGGCGAGCGGCTCGTCCGCCGCCAACCTCCCGCGCCCTATATCGGCCATCGCGGGGTGAAGCGCAAGCGTGTGACCATTTCCCGCTTCAAGCCTGGCCATGGCCGGGCTATGACAGGGTGTCCATGAGCGACCACCGGCACATCTTCACCGGCCACGGGCTTGACCGGGCAACCGACAGGCGCACCGATCAGGCCTGGATCGAGGCACTGCGGGCGCAGCCGGAAGCGCGCTTCCTGGTGTTCCAGAAGACCCGCCCGCTGGTTCATCTCGACACCGGCGGCGGCGTCACCCAGCCGGTTTTCCTGAGCGCCGAGGCGCTCGACCGGATCGGGCCCGGCGCCGCGGCCAAGGCGCTGTTTCTCGGCCTCGATGCCGCCGGCACGCCGCTCTTCGCCCACGCGCTGCCCGACGACGCCGTCGTCTGCGGCGATGGGGCATTCGAGGATGTGCGCGTCCTCGGCATTCAAGCGCGGATCGCGCCCGAGCCGCTCGCCCGCATCGGCCTTGCCAAGTCGCTCCTGGAGTGGCACCGCCACCACGCCTTCTGCGCCAATTGCGGCACCGCGACGGAGGTCGCCGACGGCGGCGCCAAACGCATCTGCCCTTCCTGCGATCGCTGGCATTTTCCCCGCGTCGACCCGGTCGCCATCATGCTCGTCCACCGCGGCGAGAAATGCCTGCTCGCCCGCCAGCGCCATTTCACCCGCAATTTGTATTCGGCACTCGCCGGCTTCATCGAGCCCGGCGAATCGCTGGAAGAGTCCGTGCGCCGCGAGGTCCTGGAGGAGGCCGGCATCAGGGTCGGCGAGGTTCGCTACCATTCGAGCCAGCCCTGGCCGTTTCCGTCCGCCCTGATGATCGGCTGCCACGCGCGGGGGCTGAGCGATGACATAACCGTCGACGAGACCGAGCTGGAGGACGCCCGCTGGTTCACCCGCGATGAGGCCGGCGCAATGCTGGCCCAGAGCCATTCCGACGGGTTGTTCACGCCGTTCTCCTTCGCCATCGCGCACCATCTGGTCCGCGCCTATGTCGAAGGGAAGGTGTGATACGGACAATCCGGCTATGGCGGAAAAGATCAAAGCACTGTGGGCCGGCGAGGTCCCTTTGCCGGTGGCGTTCTGGCAATATGCCGTCTTTTACGGATTGCTGGCGAATATCGTGGCGACGTTCGCCTTTGCGATGCTGGCCGCGATCGAGATGAGCCCGTGGCTGTTCATCCCGGTTTTTCTCTTGCCCGTTCCCTATAACGTCTTAATGATCGTTGCCGTCTGGCGCAGCGCCGCCCGCTATCAGGGGCCGCGGAAATGGGCGGATCTGGCACGGATCGTAACCCTGCTCGGCATGCTGCTGCTGAGCGCGACGTGAACGGAACGGATCCTATCGACGGGGGCTTTTGGAAACACCCATGCGCATTCACACGCTCATTCCGAGCCGCCTGCAAAGCACCCGGTTGCCGGGCAAGGCGCTGATGGACATCGGCGGCAAGCCGATGATCGTCCGCGCCTGGGAACAGGCCTGCAAGGCCGACCTCGGCCCGGTGACGGTGGCCTGCGGCGACGCCGAAATCGTCGAGGCCGTCAAGGCCGCCGGCGGCAAGGCCGTGCTGACCGACCCGCAGCTGCCGCGCGGATCGGACAGGGTCTGGCAGGCGCTGCAGAAGCTGATGAAAAAAGGCACGAAAAAACCCGACATCGTCATGAACGTGCAGGGCGACGAGCCGTTCTTTCCCCCCGATCTGATCGTCGAGGCGGCCAAGGCCTTCGAGCTCGGCTGGCCGGACATCGTCACCTTCTGCCATGTGACCGAGGACCCGCAAATCATCGCCAGCCCCAATTGCGTCAAGGCGGTCACCGACGCCAAGGGCCAGGCGCTTTATTTCTGCCGCGCGCCGATCCCCTACCGGGCCAAGACCGTCAAGCACCATTTCGGCTTTTACGCCTACCGCTACGAAGCCCTGGAAAAGTTCGTCCTCTCGCCGCCGACGGCGCTCGAGATCGCCGAGGATCTGGAGCAGCTTCGCGGGCTGGAGCTGGGACTGAAATATTATGTCGGCCTGACCGAGCACAAGGCGCTCGGCGTCGACACGCTGGAGGATCTGGAACGGGTACGCCGGCTCGCGGCCGTCGAACAACGGCTGCTCGAAGAAGAAG
Organism: Hyphomicrobiales bacterium; assembly: GCA_030688605.1. NCBI lineage: Bacteria > Pseudomonadati > Pseudomonadota > Alphaproteobacteria > Hyphomicrobiales > Hyphomicrobiales bacterium. The sequence goes on along the minus strand of JAUYJB010000177.1, from coordinate 69,779 downwards.
ATTAACCGCTCTGGCCCAAGAGCCTCGCTTCCAGGGCGACCTCGATGGCGCCGAGCGCCTTGGAGACCGGGCACTCGGCCTTGGCCTTGTTCGCCAGCTCCTTGAATTTTTCCGCCGTTATCCCCGGCACCTTGGCGTCGAGCGTCAGACGGCTGCTCTTGATCCCCTCGCCTGGGATGATCTCAACCACCGCTTTGGCACTGAGCTCGTCGGGCGGATGGCCCTCACGGGAGAGAAAGGCGGAAAGCTGCATGGCGAAACAGCTCGCATGGGCGGCGGCGATCAGCTCGTCCGGGTTGGTGCCGGAGCGTCCCTCCTCGTCCTCGAACCGGCTGTGGGCCGAGTAGGGCTGGTCCCTGAGGGCGCCGGACTGGACGGAAACGCGCCCCTTCCCCTGCTTGATGTCTCCCTTCCAGACGGCGGATGCGTGGCGTTTCATCGTGGTCCTCCCTTTTTGCGCGAGATCGCGAATGGGAAGCATGGCCTGCCTCCCTGCTCAGGGCAAGACGTGAAATGCCCCGCTCAGGCCCATTTTCCGCCATCGTCGTTGGCGACAAGATCGGGGCCGTGACCGCGTCAACGCCGAAGCGATCACGCAATCGTCGCTTGCAGATATTGGCCCGGACAAACTACCGTCTGGCGGCGGTCGGATGCTCCAAGGCCATAGACGGACAAAGCCCGCGCAGCGGCCGTTCGGTGCGCAAGGGAGGCGGAAAATGGCGAAGAAGGTCCTCATTCTGGTAGGAACGAGGAAGGGCGCCTTTATCCTCGAAGGCAATCCGAGACGGCGTTCCTGGGAGCTCGGCGGGCCGTATTGCGAAGCCTGGCCGATCAATCACGTCATCGCCGAGGCTGCGACCGGCACCATCTATGCCGGCGGCGGCAACGAATGGTTCGGCCCGGCGGTCTGGAAATCCACCGACCTCGGCAACAGCTGGTCGCATTCGAGCGAGGGTCTCGCCTATGCCGAAGGGGAAGTTCCGATCAGATCGGTCTGGTGCGTGGCGCCGAACGGGGAAAGGCTCCATGCCGGCGTCGAGCCGGCCGGCCTGTTCGGCAGCAACGATGCGGGCCTGACCTGGCGGCACATCGACGGATTGCAGAAGCACCCCTCCCGCTCCGACTGGACGCCGGGCGGCGGCGGCCTCATCCTGCATTCGATCCTTCGTCATCCCGAAGACGAGAAGCAGCTCTGGGTCGCGGTCTCCGCCGGCGGCGTCTTCCATTCGGGCGACGGCGGCGCGAGCTGGGAGGCGCGCAACCGGGGCACGCGCAACGACTATCTTCCCGAGGGTCAGCGCTATGCCGAGCATGGCCAGTGCGTGCACTCGATCGTCATGGCGCCGGGCATGCCCGACCGTCTCTATCAGCAGAACCATTGCGGCATGTATCGCAGCGCGGACGGCGGCAAGAAGTGGGAAAGCATCGAGGCGGGCCTGCCCTCCACTTTCGGCTTTCCGTCCGCGGTCCATCCCCGCGACCCCGAGACCCTCTACCTCATCCCGCTCAACGGCGACGTGCTCGGCCGCTACGTGCCCGACGGCAAGGCGGCGGTGTGGCGCACGCGCGACGGCGGCGCGAGCTGGGAGGCCCTTCGCCGGGGGCTGCCCCAGAAGAACGCCTTTTGCGCCGTGTTGCGCCAGGCCATGGCGACCGACCCGCTCGAGCCGGCAGGGATCTATTTCGGCACCAATTCAGGCTCGTTGTTCGCCAGCATCGACGAGGGCGACAGCTGGCGGTGCATCGCCGAGCATATGCCCATCATCACCTCGATTGAGACGCTGGTTGTCGACGCGTAGAGTGCGTGGCAGGAGAGGTTTGCCCAATGCCGGACGACACCGCAGCGCCGACCGTCACGGTCGTGCTTCCCGGCGCCCTGGTGAGCCTGTTTCCGGGTTCCGTGGGAGAGGTGGAGCTTGCCGCTTCGACGGTCGGCCATATGCTCGACGCGCTGGACTCCCGCTGGCCGGGCATGCGCGACCGTCTGCGCGATTCGACGCCGCAAATCCGGCGCAACATCAACGTCTTCGTCGAAGGACGGCGGGCGACCCTCAAGACTCCACTGCCCGACGGCGCGACGGTCTACGTGCTGACGGCGATGTCCGGCGGCTGAGCGGATCGTGTTCTAGAACCGCTCTAAAGCGCATTCCGAAAAGTGGGAACCGGTTTTCGGACAAAAATGCGCGTAAAATAAAAAAGTTAGAGCGCTTTGAGTGACTCCGGTTTCACGAAATGCGCTCTAGGGCCAGGCAGCGTTCCGTTGAGGAACTGAAAGCTAGTCCGGTGCGGCCGACCCAATCAGGGGGCCAAGTCCGGAGCTGCGTTTCAAGAAAAGCCCGCCGCCGCCGGCGGGCCTCCTCACATGCGAATTCTGCCTCCCGCGCGTTCCGCACGAGGAGGCGACTATGACATCGACAGCCCAATTCGACGCCGAAGCCGGAAACCTCGGGGTTTTGGTCTGCGGCCATGGCAGCCGCGATTCCGATGCGGTCGCCGAGTTCGCGGCGCTGGTCGGCGCCCTGAAGACCCGCCTTGCGCAAGTTCCCCTCGCCCACGGCTATCTGGAGTTCGCAACGCCGATTATCGGCGACGGCCTCGACAGGCTGCGCGACGGGGGCGTCACGCGCATCCTTGCCGTGCCCGGAATGCTGTTTGCCGCCGGCCATGCCAAGAACGACATTCCGGCGCTCCTCAACGACTATGCCGCCCGCCATCCCGGCCTGCGCATCGACTATGGCCGCGAGCTCGGCATCGACGCCAAGATGCTGGGCGCGGCCGCCGCGCGTATCCAGGAGGCGCTGGCGCGGGCAGGGGATGCGGTGCCGGTGCCCGAGACGCTGCTGCTCGTGGTCGGGCGCGGCGCGTCCGACCCCGACGCCAACTCCAACGTCGCCAAGGTAATGCGCATGCTGTGGGAGGGCCTGGGCTTCGGCTGGGGCGAGACTGCCTATTCCGGCGTCACCTTCCCGCTCGTTCGCCCGGCACTGGAGCGCGCGGCAAGGCTCGGCTTCAAACGCATCGTCGTCTTTCCCTATTTTCTGTTCATCGGCGTTTTGGTGAACCGCATCTACGCCCATACCGACGAGGTCGCCGCCCTCCATCCGAAGATCGAATTCGTCAAGGCGCCCTATCTCGGCGACCACGAGCTTGTCGTCGAAACCTTCATCGAGCGGGTGCACGAGACCTTGAACGGCGACACGGCGATGAATTGCGCGCTGTGCAAATATCGCGACGCGCTTCCCGGCTTCGAGGCCGAGGTCGGCCTGCCGCAGCAGAGCCACCACCATCATGTCGAAGGCCTTGCCGCCGGGGCGCATCGCCACCATGCGCATGCGCACCGTCATCCCTATCCCCATGCCGACCACCCACTTGGACCCAGGACCCTGAAGGCCAAGGAGGGTTGAGCGCGGGATCTGAGAGGACCGGCCGATGGATTATCTACGGGATCCGGCTGAAATCTACGCCCGCTCCTTCGCCGCGATCCGGGCCGAAGCCGATCTTTCCGGCCTGCCGGCGGCGCTCGACCCGGTAGTCGTGCGCCTGATCCATGCCTGCGGCATGACCGACCTTGTTTCCGATCTGCGCTTCGACGCCGGCGTCGTGGCGGCGGCAAGACAAGCACTTTCTGCCGGCGTTCCGGTCCTGGCCGACACCGAAATGACGGCAAGAGCGATCATCCGCTCCCGCTTGCCGGCCGCAAACGAAGTGATTTGCACGCTCAACGACCCCTCGGTCCCCGATCTGGCCGCAAGGCAGGGCACCACCCGCTCGGCGGCGGCGGTCTGCTTGTGGCGGGCGCGGCTTGAAGGCGCCGTCGTCGCCATCGGCAACGCGCCGACGGCGCTGTTCGCGCTCTTGGAAGCGCTCGATGCCGGGGCGCCTCAGCCCGCGGCGATCCTCGCCTTTCCGGTCGGCTTTATCGGCGCCGCCGAATCCAAGGCCGAGCTTGCGAAAAATCCGCGCGGCGTGCACTTCCTGACGCTTCTCGGCCGGCGCGGCGGCTCGGCGCTGGCCGGCGCCGCGGTCAACGCGCTTAGCGCGGGAGAGGCCGCATGAGACCGTGGCTCAGCGTCATCGGCGTCGGCGACGACGGCGTTTCCGGCCTGCCCCCGGCGGCAAAGGCGCTTGTCGATGCGGCGGAGATCGTCGTCGGCGCGGAACGCCTGCTTGCGGGGCTTGTCCCCGAGGGCCGGGAATTGCATGTGTGGTCCTCGCCGCTGTCGCAAACGATTGCACGCATCGCCGGCTGGCGCGGCCGCGCCGTCGCGGTGCTGGCGAGCGGCGATCCGATGCATTTCGGCGTCGGCTGCACGCTCTTGCGCCATATCCCGCTTGAGGAAATGCGCGTCGTGCCGGCGCCGTCGGCCTTCGCCCTGGCGGCGGCGCGCCTCGGCTGGCCGCTGCAGGAGGTCGAATGCCTGTCGCTGCACGGCCGGCCGGCGGCACTGATCGCGCCTCTGATCGCGCCCGGCGCCCGCATCCTGGCGCTGACCGGCGGTGCCGGGACGGTGTGCGAGGTCGCCGATCTGTTGCGGCGCCGGGGCTATGGGAAGAGCCGCCTGCATGTGCTGGAGCATATGGGAGGGGCGGCCGAGCGCAGCGTCGCGCTGAGCGCCGAAGAGGTTTCCGGGCAACCCTTCGCCGAATTCAACCTGTTGGCGATCGAATGTGTCGCCGGGCCCGAAGCCGTCCTATTGCCGCGGGTGCCGGGATTGCCCGATGAAGCCTTCCGCCATGACGGCCAGATCACCAAGCGCGAGGTGCGCGCGGTGACCCTGGCGGCCCTGGGGCCCCTGCCGGGCGCGCTGCTTTGGGACGTCGGCGCCGGCTGCGGTTCGGTCGCCGTCGAATGGATGCGCGCAGCAAGGGGCGCCCGCGCAACCGCTTTCGAGCGCGACCAGAACCGCGTTTCCCTGATCGGAGAGAACGCGCGTTCACTCGGCGTGCCGGATCTAGAAATCGTGGCGGGTAAGGTGCCGGAGACGTTGCAAGGCAGGGCCCATCCGGACGTCCTATTCCACGGCGGGGCGGTGGCCGACGAGGCGGTGTTCGAGGCCTGCTGGTCGGCTTTGCCGCAAGGCGGGCGATTGGTCGCCAATTCCGTGACGCTGGAAGGGGAAGCGGCGCTGATCGCCCGCCAGGGGCGATATGGCGGCGATCTCGTCCGCATCGACATCGCTCCTCTCGCCCCGGTCGGCGGCAAGCGCGGCCTGAAGCCTCGCATGAGCGTCATGCAATGGCGCGCGGTGAAGGGTTAAGCCTATGATCGAGAAGGGAGTTCTTTACGGCGTGGGGGTCGGGCCGGGCGACCCGGAGCTTCTGACCGTCAAGGGGGCGCGGCTGATTTCCGAGGCGAATCTGATCGCCTTTCCCATCGACAAGGAAGGCGCCGCCCTGGCGCGCAAGATCGCCGCCCCGTACATCCCCCAAGGCGCCGAGGAGCTGCCGGTGCCGATCTTCAAGCGCGGCAGCGAGGGCGCGGCGCTGGACGCCTATGAAGCGGCGATTTCCGCCATTTCCGCGCGGCTCGACAAGGGCGACGACGTGGTCTTTCTGTGCGCCGGCGACCCGTTCTTCTATGGCAGTTTCATTTACGTCTTCGCCAGGCTGGCGCGGCGGCACAGAATCGAGGTTATCCCCGGCGTGACATCGCTCACCGCGGCGGCCGCCCGCCTGCGTCAGCCGCTCGCCGCCCGCGACGACGTGATCAAGGTGCTGCCGGGGACCCTCGACGACGAGCAGTTGCGGGCGGAGCTGGGGCGGGCAAAATCCGTTGCCATCATCAAGGTCGGCCGGCATTTCGACCGGCTGCGGGCGCTGTTGCGCGTCCTCGGGCTCGACGAAAAGGCGTCCGTCGTCGAGAGCGCGACGCTGGCCGAAGAACGCATCTATCCGTTGAGCGAGGTTCCCGAAGGCGCACGGCCTTATTTTTCGATGATCCTGATCTATTCCGGGAGCCCGTCATGGTGAAAGCGCCTGTTTTTGTTGTGCTTTCCCCTGGCGGGGCGGCCACCGCGCGCAGATTGCGCGAAGCGCTCGGGGAAGGCGAGATCCATGGGGCAAGCGGCCGAGTCGACGGCGTTGACGCTCACTTCGACGACACCATGACGCATCTTGCCGGCCTGTTTGCCGATCGTTCGCCGATCGTCGGCCTGTGCGCCGCCGGCATCCTCATCCGCGCTCTTGCCCGTCTGCTTTTGGACAAGCGCGCCGAGCCGCCGGTGGTGGCGGTTGCCGAGAACGGCAAGGCGGTCGTGCCGCTGCTCGGTGGCCACAGGGGGGCCAACGAACTTGCCGGCCGCATCGGCGCAGCGCTCGGCATTGCCCCGGCGATCACCACGGCGAGCGATGCGCGCTTCGGCCTGGCGCTCGACGATCCGCCCGAGGGCTGGGTCCTGGCCAACCCGCAGGATGCGAAGCCGGTCATGGCGGCGCTGCTTGCCGGCCAGAGCGCGCGGATCGAGGGCAATGCGCCGTGGCTTGCCGAGAGCGGCCTGCCGCTTTCCGGCGACGGGACGATTACGCTTATCGCGACCGAACGGCGCGTGGCCGGGGGACCGGACCGCCTGGTCTATCACCCGAAGGTGCTGGCGCTGGGGGTCGGCTGCGAACGCGGCTGCGACGGTGAGGAGTTGATCTCTCTCGTCGAGACCGTCTTGGCCGGCAACGATCTCGCCGCAGCGGCGGTCGCGCTTGTCGGCTCGCTCGACATCAAGGCCGACGAGCCGGCGATCCACACGCTTGCCGCCCATCTTGGCGTGCCGGCGCGGTTCTTCGCCGGTCAGGCGCTCGAGGCCGAAACCCCGCGCCTTGTCAACCCTTCCGAGGCCGTCCTGCGCGAGGTCGGCGTCGCCGGCGTCGCCGAGGCCGCAGCGCTCGCCGCCGTCGGGCCGCAAGGGACGCTCGTCGTCGAAAAGGTCAAGTCGAAGCGCGCCACATGCGCCGTCGCCCGGGCGGAACGGGCGCTCGATCCGGTGCAGATCGGGCGCGCCAGAGGCCGGCTTTCGATCGTCGGCATCGGCCCCGGAGCGGCCTCATGGCTGAGCCCCGAGGCGGCGCATCTGTTGCGCGCGGCGGACGTTTGGGTCGGCTACGGCGCCTATCTCGACCTTGCCGCCGGGCTCACCGGAGTCTCATCGGTCGAGGTTGGATCACCCCCTCACCCAGCTACGGGTAGGGTGAGGGGGTGGAGCGACCCGATTGAAGGTCGTTTCGGGGGCGTTCGCCTGCACCGTTTCGCGCTGGGCGAGGAGGAAGCGCGGGCGCGCCATGCCCTGGAGCTTGCCGGGCAGGGCCGCGACGTGGCGCTGGTCTCCTCCGGCGATCCCGGCATCTACGCCTTGGCGGCGCTGGTTTACGAGCTGCTCGATCCCATGACCGAGAGCGGCATCGGCGATGCCGCGCGCCGCGCCGAGATCATCGTCGCGCCGGGAATTTCCGCCTTCCAGGCGGCCGCGGCGCGGGCCGGCGCGCCGCTCGGCCACGATTTCTGTCTGATCTCGCTTTCCGACCTGCTCACCCCCTGGGGCGTCATCGAAAGCCGCGTGCGCGCCGCCGCGAAGGCCGATTTCGCGGTCTGCTTCTACAATCCGCGCTCCAAGCGCAGGCGCGACCCGCTCGACCGGGCCATGGCGATCTTGCGGCAACACCGTTCGCCGCAAACCCCGGTCGTCGTCGCCGCCCATCTCGGCAGGGAAAAGGAGCATGTGACGGTCACGACCCTCGACGCGTTCGACGCCGAAGCGGTCGACATGACGACCCTCGTCATCGTCGGCTCTTCGACCACGCGCGGTTTTGCCCGCGGCGACGGGGCGACGCGGGTCTACGCGCCGCGCGGCTACGCCGCCAAGCGGGAGGGCGCGGCGTGAGCGTGCATTTCATCGGCGCCGGGCCGGGGGCGGCCGACCTCATCACCGTGCGCGGGCTCGACCTGATTAAGCGCTGCCCGGTGTGCCTTTATGCGGGCTCCCTGGTGCCGAAGGCGGTGGTCGCCGCGGCGCCGGAAGGCGCGCTCATACGCGACACGGCCTCGATGACGCTCGACGAGATTATCGCCGAGATGGAGCGGGCGCACGCGAGGGCCGAGGATGTGGCGCGGGTGCATTCCGGCGACCCGTCGCTTTACGGCGCCATCGGCGAGCAGATGCGCCGGCTCAAGGCGCTTTCCATCCCCTTCGACGTGACCCCGGGTGTGCCGGCCTATGCCGCCGCCGCCGCCGCGCTGAAGACCGAGCTGACGCTTCCCGGCATCGCCCAGACGCTGATCCTCACCCGCACCGCGATGAAGGCCTCCGAGATGCCGGCGCGGGAGAGCCTGGAGCTGCTGGGCCGCTCCGGCGCGACGCTGGCGATCCACCTTTCGGTGCGTAATCTGCGTCATGTTCGCGAGGCGCTGACGCCGCATTACGGCGAGGACTGCCCGGTGGCCGTCGTCTATCGGGCGAGCTGGCCCGACGAGAAAATCCTGCGCGGCACGCTTGCCGACATCGCGGAAAAGGTGCGGGCGGCGAAGATCACCCGCACCGCGCTGATCCTCGTCGGTCCGGTGCTGGCCGCGCACGATTTCCGCGATTCGGCGCTCTACGACCCCGCCCACCGCCACCTGCTGCGGCCGGGGAAGAAGGCGGGGGGTTGAGCGTCAAACCGGATTTCAATCGGGCTACGCTTGCTGATTTCACCTGACATCAGGTCTTCAGGTCACCGGGTTCCAAGCTTCTGTAGCACCCGCTCAAGCGGGCCAAGATCCCAAAAATCGGCAACATTCAGTCTTGAGGGCTCCCCCCGGAGCTGGTCCGCAGCACTGTAGAACTCGAAATCGTGTTCGGCCGCGTCTGTGCCGCCGCCGTTGACGGGCAGAGCACCGGCCTCGGCGGTCTCCTTGAAATAGGCAAGAATTTCTTCGTTCGTGAGCCTGTGGGTTGCGGCCAGGAGTTTGAATTGCCTGGGCATCTCGACAACGACGGACGGATCATCGGCAATTTCGCGGATGCGCAATAGCAACTCCTCGACCAGGATATCGACGTCGTCTGCGTGGGCGGCAAGGTAGTCGATATTGGCGAACAAGGCCTCGTCGGTGGCCGTAAAGTCCCCGAGCGGCAGGACCTTGAACTTACCCGGCGCTTCTTTCTCGAGGGTGTGACGTTGGAATGCGCTGAGAATCGAGGCTCTGGTCTTGCCAAGCAGCAGCGCGTCGACCCGTCCCTTTGATCCCCCGCCGTAGATGAAGGACTTGTACGTAATGCCATGTTTCTCGGCCATGATCTTCATGATCGTCTCGGTGTCCGTCCCGCGCCCCTGAACGGCTACCTCCTGGCCGTTTAGGTCTTCCCATGTCTGGTAGAACTCGGAATTGACGACGGGGAAGAAACGCAGCCTCGACAGTTGCACAAACATGCGGACCCGCGGCTTAAACAACTGGATGAAGAGGTACGGCGTGCCAATGCCGATATCCGCCTCGCCTTTGACGACGGCCTGGAAGGCGAGGTCCTCGGCGTGCTTGAACGAGACCTCGATATCGACGCCGCGCTCCCTGGCGCGTTCGATGGCTGCGAGAAAGTGCAGCGATTCGATTGCTGGGACCCACGCGAAGGCGATCCGCATCTTGTTCTGTGCCTGGGCAGCGCAGACTTGCAGTGCAAAGAATACGGCGACGAGCGCGCTGGCGAAAACCCGCACAATTATGCTCTTGGTTATACTCATAGTGGGTTTATTCCATGGGTTGGGCGATTCCACCATACCGGTTCTGGCTGTTCTGAACCCTGTTCCGGCCATTCTGATTTAATCAATCGTTTGATTAAATAGCCCGTAAGATTCGTAATTACGGTGACATAATTACGGTGACAGTGCACTCAATTAACCGAATGCACGCGGTGACGATAGATAATTGAGTGCACTATCACCGTAATCCCTTCGGGACCTTGTGAATTCGCGGCCCGGCCGCATGGATCACCGGGTCGAAGCCCGGTGATGACGACGGGCGGGCCGCCGGCGTTTTGCTGTGGCCGCGTCAATCACCCCCCATGCCCACATGCCGGCTCGGCTCCATGCGTTCGTGCAGCACGCGGACGATCTCGACCGATCCGGGCCGTGTCGCACGGTAGTAGTCGATGTGCGCCGGCCTTTTCACCGCCGTCCGCGGATCGTCGCCGCGCGCGTGGCGGATATGGAGGCTGCGAATGCCGGGCGTGAGGTCGGCGCGGTCCCGCGTCGCCGGGCCTTCGGGATCGGCCGCGACCCGGCGCAGCGCCGCGGCCAGCAGGGCGGCGTAGCGGCGGCGGCCTTCAGGCCCCCACCGCGCCGCGCTGGCGGCGAGGATGCCCGCGAGGTCGGCTTCGGCCGGCGCCGAGAGACGAAAACGCGCCACGGTATCAGCGCTTAGCCGTGCCCGGCGGCAATCCTTCAAGATAAGCGTCGAGGTCCGCCTCCTCGACATCGGTGAACGCACCGCCTTCGAGCGCTTCGACGCCGCCCCCGATCTGCAGGCGCAGCGCCTTCAGCTTCAACGCGTCCTCCCGCCGCCGCTGTTGCAGCGCGCGCAGCGCGTCGCGGAGCGCTTCGCTCGCATTCTGGTATTCGCCGCTCTTGACCATCTTGTCGATAAGGGCGTCCTGCTCGGCGGTCAGACTGATATTCCGGGTCGGCATACCCATCTTCTCCTCGAAATCGGGACGAGAATAGCGGCGATGGCAAAGTTTGCCAATACCGTCCCGCCGCCCAACCGATTCGACAGGGCGAGCCCCGACCTGTTAGAGGGGGCTTGCGCGCCGGCGGGGTCTCCCCATCCGCTGCGTCAACCCCGTTTGCGAAGGATCGAAGAACGTCCTTGCCCAGCGTCACGCCACAGCAGAGCCCGGAAACAGCCCGAGCCGGGCGCCGGATCGCCTCCAATCCGAGCGAGCTGCGCTGGGGCGCGGCCGTGCTCGTGCTGTCGCTGATCGCGCTGGTGCCGCTGTTCGCGCTTGGCGTCATGGCCTTCGGGCCATCGGCCAATATCTGGCCGCATCTCCTCGCCACCGTGCTCCCCGGGGCGCTGCGCGACACGCTGTGGCTGATGCTCGGGGTCGGGCTCATCAGCCTCATTCTGGGCACGGGGACGGCGTGGCTGGTGACCATGTGCCGGTTTCCGGGCCGCGGTGTCCTCGAGTGGCTGCTGCTGGTGCCGCTCGCCGTGCCGACTTACATATCCGCCTATTGCTGGGTCGAGGTCATGGACTACGCCGGGCCGGTCCAGAGCGCCCTTCGCGCCCTGTTCGGCTGGCACGATGCGACCCAATACTGGTTTCCCGAAATCCGCTCGCTTCCCGGCGCCGTCGCGGTGATGTCGAGCGTTCTCTATCCCTACGTATATCTGACGGCGCGCGCATCGTTTCTCGCCCAGTCGGTGTGCGTCCTCGACGTCAGCCGCACGCTGGGCCACAATGCCTGGAGCACTTTTCGCGAGGTGGCGTTGCCGTTGGCGCGGCCGGCGCTGGTCGCCGGCGTCACCCTGGCGCTGATGGAGACCATCAACGATATCGGCGCGGTGGAGTTTTTCGGCGTCAGGACCCTGACGGTGACGATCTATGCGACCTGGCTCGGGCGCGGCAGCCTGGCGGGCGCCGCGCAGCTTGCCGCCGTGCTGCTCGTCTTCGTCTTCTTCCTCATCTGGCTCGAGCGCTACAGCCGCCGCCGCCAGCGCTTCCACCACACCTCGAGCAAGTACCATCCCCTGCCGCATACGCAGCTTGCCGGCGCGCGCGCCCTCATGGCGACGCTCGCCTGCGCCGTTCCGGTGCTGCTCGGCTTCGCCGTGCCCGCCTTCGTGCTCGCCGTCTATGCCGCCGCGCGGCTGTCGGACGCGCTCGGCGGCGGCTATCTGACGCTGGCGCGCAACAGCCTGACGCTGTCGCTGGCCGCCGCCTTGCTGTCGGTGGCGGCCGGCATCGTGCTGGTCTATGCGAGGCGGCTTACCCGCTCGCGCCTCGTCCACGGGCTGACCCGCACCGCGGTCATCGGCTACGCGGTGCCGGGGACGGTGCTGGCTGTCGGCATTCTGGTGCCGCTCGCCAGCCTCGACAATGCCGTCGACGCCTGGACGCGTTCGGCCTTCGGCGTCTCCACCGGGCTGCTGCTGTCGGGCTCGGCCTTCGCCATCGTGCTCGCCTATACGATCCGGTTTCTCGCCGTCTCGCACGGCGCCATCGAGGCTGGCCTCGGCAAGGTGAGCCCAAATCTCGGCATGATCGCGCGCACGCTTGGCCGCTCGCCGGGCCGTGCCTTGCGCGAGGTCCACCTGCCGCTGATCCGACCGGCGCTGGTCGCCGCGGGCCTCTTGGTGTTCGTCGATTCGATGAAGGAGTTGCCGGCGACGATCCTGCTGCGCCCGTTCAATTTCGAGACGCTGGCGACCCACGTCTATTCGTTCGCCTCGCTGGAACGCTTCGAGGATGCGGCGCTCGCGGCGCTGACCATCGTTGCCGTCGGCCTGGTGCCGGTGGTGTTGCTCAACCGCGCCGCGCGGCTCGGCTTCCGCTCCGGCCCCGAGACGCGGCCCGGGAGCGAGACCGTCGCAGTCGCATGAGGTATCAAAGGCTTATCGTCATCTCCCCGCGGCACCACCGTTCACCAGAGGGCGACGAAACATTTGACCCATCCGGACCTCGACCTATGATGGCCGAGTACAGGGTCAACACGTAACGCGCCGACGCTCACGACATGAAGCGGCTGTTCTCCTTTCTCGGGCTCATCGCGATCGCCGCGGTGGGGGCAATCTTCCTGATTCCCTACATCGTTTCGGCGCAAACCATTCGCGAATCCGTTGCCGCGCAACTGGAAAGCCTGACCGGGCGCGAGGTCGCCATCACCGGCCCGGCAAGTCTTTCCATGTTTCCCGCCATCATGGTGCGTATCGGCGGCGTCAGCATTGCCAATGCCGAGGGGATGGAGTCAGAGGCGTTCGTTGCCATGGACGAGCTCAACGCCAGTGTGCGGGTCATGCCGCTGTTGCGCGGCCAAGTCGAGATCGAGCGCTTCGTGCTGGTGCGGCCGCGTTTCAATTTCATCGTCAACGCGACCGGCCGGCCGAACTGGCGGCTGAGCAGCACCGCGCCGAAGACCGAGGAGATCGACGCCGCCGGCGCATTTTCACCCGCCGCCCGCTCGATACCGATCGGCACGTTCCTGGTCCTTGATGGCCAGATCAAGTACCGCAATCAGCGCTCCGGAGCGGCGATCGACACGAGCAGCATCAATGCGACGGTGTCCTGGCCGTCGCTGGCGAGCCCGATGACCGCCGCCGGCAACCTCGTCTGGCGCGGCGAGGTGCTGAACTTCAAGACCAGTTCCGACGACCCCATTGGTTTGGCCTCCGGCGGCACGACCCGGGCCGCGGTCATGGTCGACTCGAGCCGGTTCACGGTCGACGTCAAGGGGCAGTTCAGCACCAGCGTCGACTTCGCCATCGACGGTCAGATCAATCTGAGCGTGCCCTCGGTGCACGCCCTGGCGCGCTGGTTCGACACGGAGCTTCCCGAAAGCAGCGGGTTGAACAAACTGTCATTGGTGTCGAAAGTCCTCCTCGGCGGCACCAAGCTTGCCTTCTCCGAGGTCGCCTTGGTGCTCGACGGCAATAGCGCCGAAGGTGCCATCGTCGTCAAGCTCGAAGGCGAGCGCCCGCAGCTTCAGGCAACCCTGGCGACGCCGACGCTCAACCTCAACCCCTATCTGCCGGCGACGGCCGCGCCAAGCAAGGGTGAGGTGCCGAAGGCGCGCCCTGCCGGCTGGAGCACCGAGGCCATCGATCTGTCGGCGCTGCGGCTGATCAATGCCGATTTGCGGCTGTCGGCCGGCAAGATCACGGCGCGCGAATATGATCTCGGCAGCGGCGCCATCACGGCGGCGCTCACGGCCGGCCGGCTCACCGCCCAGGTCGCCGAGCTGAACGCTTATGGCGGTCAGATCAACGGCACGCTCATCATCGACGGCAGCGACGAGGCCCCGGAGGTGTCGACCAATTTCAGCGCCCAGGGCGTGGCCCTGTTGCGGCTGCTGACGGACATGGCGGGATTTTCCTATATCGACGGAAAGGGAGATATCAGCGGCAAGCTGCAGGCAAGCGGCCGCAGCCCGAGCGACCTGATCGCCGACCTGTCGGGAAAACTGACCCTGGCCGCCGCAAACGGCGCGATCAAAGGTATGGACGTGACCGGCTTGCTCGACACCCTGCGCGGCAGCCGCCTCGAGGGGTGGCAAACCACGGCCGGCACGGACACCAAGTTCGACCGCCTGCAGGCTGAGTTCCTTGTCGATCACGGTATCGCCGAGAACAAGGATCTTCTGCTCAAAGGCCCCGCCTTCGAGATCGGCGGAGACGGTTACGTCGATCTTCCCGCGCGATCGCTCGACTATCGGGTCTCCGCCAGCCTTATCCCGCAGCCGGGAACCGCTGCCGACCCGGTGCAAACGGCGGTTGCGCTGCCGCTCATCGTGCGCGGCGAGTGGGAAAGCCCGAATATCTATCTCGATCCGCTCAAGCTCAACAGCGTCGTGCCGCACGTCAAAGAAGCCATCCAGAAAGTCGAGGACGCAGGCAAGAAAGGGGAGCCGGGTCTGCTTGGGAGCGCCACCCGCCAAGGCGGCCTCGAAGCCGTCCTGGAAAGCCTGCCCGCCCCCAAGCCCCAATAACTTTACAAAGCATTCGTCACACGGGGACCGCATCTCGATCGGGCTTGGTCATCTTGGGCCATTAACGCTTCGGCCGGCCCGCGCCTCGCGCAACGGCCGGCGGCCTGGTATTACCTGATATTGGAGCGATGCTTTGGCCGCCATGTCGATCGGTATAGGATAGGCTGATTCCTCACGCTGGCGCGGGTAATGCCCTATAATCGGTTGAGGCGCTTGTGCGCTTTCCAAATCCAACGGAGGCAAGCCATGAAGGACACCACGATCTCAGGCCTGCGGGCCGTCGTCGTCGCCATCGCGCCGGCGGTGATGCTGGCCGGCTTGGTTTACCACCCGTTCATCGCCAACCTGACCGACACCGCAGCGGTCGCCGCAGCAGCCGGCGAGGACACCTTCCGCTGGGCGGTCGCCCATCTGCTGGTCGGCGTAGGCTCGGGACTACTCGCCCTCGCCTTCCTCGCCGTCCGCGCCTGGTTGCGGGAGGCGGGCGAGGAACGCTTCAGCGCCGTGGCGATCCCCTTCGTCATCATGGGCGCCACGCTTTACGCCATCCTGCCCGGGATGGAGTTCACCGTACTCGCCGCCGTCGAGATCGGCGCCGACGTCGCCGCCGCGCAGGCCGCGATCGACGCCTGGTTCCTGCCGCTGCTGCTCTCGGCCGCAGTGATCTTCGCCGTCGGCATCCTCGGTTTTGCCATGGCGATCGCACGCAGCGGCGTCCTGACGCCACCGCTGACGGCTCTCGTCGCCGGAGCGCTGGTCGTCATGGCCGTCGCGCACTTCGTACCGCTCGGGCTGTTCCAGTTCTACGTCAACGGCCTTGCCGGCATCCTGGCGCTGTGGCCGCTGGCCTACGCGATCCGGACGCGCGCGGCGACCGCCGCGCAACCCCGCGCGATGCAGGCTGACTGACGGAGCTTCGCCCGCAGCCCGCACCTGCGACCGGGAATCGCTCTAATTGCGGGGGCAGGCTGTCGGAGACGCGAGATGGTGCTGCGCTTCATATCGACCTTGGTCAAGATCACGCTGGCCTCGCTGCTGGTCGGCGTGGCGCTCGCCTTTCTCGACATCAGGCCGGAGGACGTGCTGAGGGATGTCGGCCTGACGCCCGATGAACTTCTCTCCTATCTCGGCGGCAGCGTGCGCTGGGC
The DNA here is from genome assembly GCA_030688605.1 of Hyphomicrobiales bacterium. NCBI lineage: Bacteria > Pseudomonadati > Pseudomonadota > Alphaproteobacteria > Hyphomicrobiales > Hyphomicrobiales bacterium. The sequence goes on along the minus strand of JAUYJB010000177.1, from coordinate 53,970 downwards.
CACCCCGCACGTGATCCTCGGCGCCGTGGTGACGGTGCCGGTATGGATCGTCATCTACCTGTTCCGCCCGCCGCGCGGGTGAGGGGCCACGGCCTCGGGGCGTAGGCCCGCGTATGCGCAAACCGCCTCGCCGAAAGCCCGAAACAGGGCCCGCGACAGAGCATCCTCCGCAAAGCGCCATTCCGGGTGCCACTGCACGCCGATCGCAAAACCGGTCGCGTCGGCAACGCTGGCCGCCTCGATCATGCCGTCCGCGGCCCAGCCTTCGGCGATGAGCCGCTCGGCCAGCCGGTCGATGCCCTGTTCGTGCACGGAATTGACCTTTGCCGTGGCGCCGCCGGCAAGCCGCGCGAATATGCCGTTCTCGGCGAACCGGACCGAGTGAGCCGGCGCATATTTGACCTCATGCGGCGCAGTTGAATCTGCCAGGTGCTGCATCGTTTCCGGCACCGCGTGAAGCTCTTGGTGCAGCGTGCCGCCGAGCGCGACATTGAGCTCCTGAAGGCCGCGGCAGACGCAAAAGAGCGGCAGCCCGCGCTCAATGGCGGCAGGGATAAGCGTGAGGCTTGTCTCATCGCGCTGCGGGTCGCGCTGGGAACTGTCGCTGGGGTCGAATACGCCGCCATAGCGACGCGGCTCGACGTTCGAGGCGCTGCCCGGAAGGAACAGGCCATCGATGCGTTCGAGCGCCTCGTCGGCGCCATAAAAACATCCGGCCTCTTCCTCGGCACGGATTCCCGAGATCGGCGGCAGGATCACAGGCAGGACGCCTGCGCCATGGGCGAGCGCCGCCATATACTTCTCGCCAGCCAAATGGTAGGAATGGCCGTCGATGGCCCGTATGTCGGAGACAACGCCGACCAACGGACGGCGCGGTTGCGCATCAGCCATGGTCTTGCTCGGTCCTCGCGCCCATCGGCCCGCCGCCACGGACCGGCGCCCGGTTTGCAGCACAATGCGTCATGGGCCACGGCTCCAACTTTCGGCATCGCCGACCGGCCGTGAAACGCTCTAGCGTACCCGGCGCGTTTCGTCGAGGCCGTCGATGCGGCAGGCGGTACGACACGAGAAACTGCGGGTTGCGACCATGAAGACCGAACGGATCGAATTTCAGTCTGCCGCCACACGCGGCGTTGCCGACATCGACGCGGCACGGGAATGGATGACCGAGCGGCGCATCGACGAGATTGAATGCATCGTGCCGGACCAATCCGGCGTGGCATGCGGCAAGATGATGCCGGCGCAGAAATTCTTCGCCGGGCGCGTGATGAGCATGCCGCAATCGATCTTCTACCAGACGATTTCCGGCGAATATCCGGAAATCGAGGATGTCGAGGTCATGGATCCGGCCGACGGCGATTTCGTTTTCGCTCCCGATTTTTCGACCCTGTGCGTGGTGCCGTGGGAAAAGGACCCGACGGCGCAGATCATCCACGACGCCTACCACCGCGACAACCGGCCGGTCGAGGTCGCGCCGCGGCACGTGCTGCGCCGGGTCTTGAAGCTGTTCGAGAAGCGCGGCTGGAAATCAATCATCGCGCCGGAAATCGAGTTCTATCTGGTCAAGCCGAACACCGATCCGGACTATCCGCTGGAGCCGCCGGTCGGCCGCTCCGGGCGGCCGGAAAGCGGCCGGAAATCCTTCTCCATCGGCGCCATCAACGAGTTCGATCCCCTGTTCGACGACATTTACGACTATTCCGAGGCCCAGGGCCTGGAGATCGACACCCTGATCCATGAGGAGGGCGCAGCGCAGATGGAGATCAATCTGCGCCACGGCGATCCGGTGGACCTGGCGGACCAGGTGTTCATGTTCAAGCGCACCATTCGCGAGGCGGCGATGGCGCATGACATCTACGCCACCTTCATGGCCAAGCCGATCGCCGCCGAGCCGGGGAGCGCCATGCACATCCATCAGTCGCTGGTCGACGAGGAAACGGGCCGCAACGTCTTTTCCACCACGGAAGGCGAGCCGACGCGCGAGTTTTATGCCTTCATCGCCGGCCAGCAGCGCTACATGCCGGCGGCGATGTGCATGTTGGCGCCCTACGTCAATTCCTACCGGCGGCTGACCAAGGACCAGAAATCGGCCATCAACGTCCAGTGGGGGCACGACAACCGCACCACCGGCATTCGTATTCCGCCGTCAAGGCCTGAGGCACGGCGGGTGGAGAACCGCGTTCCGTCTTCCGATGCCAACCCCTATCTCGCCATCGCCGCGTCGCTCGCCTGCGGCTATCTCGGCATCACCCAGGAGCTGACCCCGACCAAGCCGATCAGCGGCAGCGCGCACGGCCTGCCCTACGATCTGCCGCGCGGCCTGTTGGAAGCGGTCGCCGAATTCGAGGCCTGCGACGAATTGCGGGAGATCCTGGGCAGTGCCTTCGTGTCCGTCTATAGCGCCATCAAACGCGAGGAGTTCGAAACCTTCATGGGGGTAATCAGCCCCTGGGAGCGCGAATTTCTGCTGCTGACGGTGTAAGACGCCGCCGCTTGCGATGGGCACCGAGCATCCGTCTTCCTATTTCGCGGCGACGGCCCAAGGGCTCGTCGCGTACCCGGCGCTAGAAGGGGCCCATAGCTGCGATGTGGCCATTATCGGTGGCGGCTATACCGGGCTTTCCGCGGCGCTGCACCTCGCGGAGCGGGGTTTCAAGGTCGTTCTCATCGAGGCGCGGCGCCTCGGGTGGGGCGCATCGGGGCGCAATGGCGGCCAGCTCCATTCCGGCCAGCGCCGCGACCAGACGACGCTCGCGGCGATGGTCGGCAAGGACGATGCGCGAAAACTGTGGCGCATCGGCGAAGAGGCGAAGGCCCTGGTCGTCGACCTGGTCCGCCGCCACGGGATTGACTGCGATCTGAAATTCGGCCTTCTTCACGCCGACCATAAACGCCGCTTCGTCGCCCATTCGCGCGCCTATGTCGACACGCTTCGCCGCGACCATGCTTATGAAAAGGCGGAGTTTGTCTCCGGCGAGGAGATGCGCGCCATGGTCGCAAGCCAAGCCTATCACGGCGGCTGGCTCGACCGCGGGGGCGCCCACCTGCATCCCCTCAACTTCGCCCTCGGCATTGCCCGCGCCGCCGCCTCCGCCGGCGCCAAGCTCTACGAGAAATCTCCTGCGATACGCATCGTTGAGGGCGATCCGGTGCGCGTCGAAATCGCCGCCGGCACGGTTTCCGCGCAATTCCTGCTTCTTGCCTGCAACGGCTATTTCGAGGGGCTGGCGCCGCGGGTCGAGCGGCGGGTCATGCCGATCAACAATTTTCTCATCGCCACCGAGCCGCTCGGCGAGGTGGCCGCCCTGGCGCTGATCCGCGACGATGTGGCGGTCGCGGATTCCCGCTTCGTCGTCAACTATTTCCGCCTCTCCGCCGACCGCCGGCTCCTGTTCGGCGGCGGCGAGACCTATTCGTCGCGCTTTCCCAAGGACATTGCCGGCCTCGTGCGCCGGCGGATGCTGACGATATTTCCGCAGCTTGCCGGCGTGCGGATCGACTATGCCTGGGGTGGCACGCTCGCCGTCACGCCGCGCCGGCTGCCCTATTTCGCCAGGCTTTCGCCGAATGTGCTGGTCGCCGCCGGTTACAGCGGCCAAGGCGTCGGCATGGCGGTCCTCGGCGGTCAGGTGCTTGCCGAAGCCGTCGACGGGACGCTCGGCCGTTTCGATGTTCTGGCGCGGCTTCCGGTGCCGGTCTTTCCCGGCGGCAGGCTCCTGCGCTGGCCGACCCTGGTCGCGGCGATGACCTGGTTTTCCCTGCGCGACCGGCTGCTATAGGCGCTCTCCGGCCAGGACGGGGATGGTGAATGAATGTGTTTCGGCCCTTAGAGTGGGTCCGGCTATAGTGGAATCATGTCATGACGGCTCTAAGACGCATCCTTATCCTCGGCGGGGCCCGTTCGGGCAAGAGCGCCTACGGGGAAAGCCTGATGCCGGCGCGCGGACCCAAGGTCTATGTCGCAACCGGCGAACCCGGCGATGAGGAAATGGCAGCCCGTATCGCCGCTCACCGCGCCCGCCGCGGCCACGGCTGGACGACGGTGGAGGCGCCGCTCGACCTTGCCGCCGCGATCCGGGCGCATTGCGCCGCTGACGCCCATGTGATGGTCGATTGCGTTACGCTGTGGCTGTCGAACGTGCTGCTTGCCGAGCGCGACGTGGCGGCGTGCGTCGACGAGCTCATCGACGCGGTAAGCGGGGCGGCCGGGACCTTGATCCTGGTCTCAAACGAGGTCGGCTCGGGCATCGTTCCCGACAACCCCCTGGCGCGGCGGTTCCGCGACGCCGCCGGGTGGGCCAATCAGCGCCTCGCCGCGGTTGCCGACGAGGTCGTGTTCATGGCCGCCGGCCTTCCGCTCGTCCTCAAGCAACCAAGATAGCAAGAACCGCCAGAGCAAGGGTCACGCCCGCCAGGATATCGAGCGCCCGGCGGTAAAGGGCGAGCGCTTTGCCTATGTCCTCCGGGTCCAGATCGCTGCGGCCCGCGCCCATCGCGGGGTGGTCGACCAAGCGCCCCTCGTAGCTGCGCGGTCCGCCGAGGCGAAAGCCGAGCGCGCCGGCAAGGGCGGCCTCCGGCCATCCGGCATTGGGCGAAGCGTGGCGCGGCGCATCGCGGCGCATGGCGGCAAGCGCAGCCTTGCCGCTACCGCCGCCGAGCGCCGCCGCGGCGGCGAAGAGCAGGCCGGTCAGCCGCGCGGCCGGCCAGTTGACGAGATCGTCGAGCCGGGCCGCCGCCCAGCCGAAGCGGCGGTATTTCTCGCTCCTGTAGCCGATCATGCTGTCGGCGGTGTTGATCGCCTTATGGAGCGCCGCCCCCGGCAGGCCGGCGAGGAAAAGCCAGAACAACGGCGCGACGATGCCGTCGGAGGTGTTCTCGGCCAGGCTCTCGACGGCGGCCCTCGCAATGCCGGCCTCGTCGAGCGCGCCGGTGTCGCGCCCGACGATGTGGCCGACCGCGTCGCGGCCAGGCTGCAATCCCTGTCCGAGCGCCGCGGCGACATCGGCGACGCGGTGGCCGAGGTCCTTTTGCGCGAGAAGGCTTGCCGCCATAACGCCTTCGGCGAGGACGCCGAACGGCAGGCTGCGGAACAACAGAACCAGCGGTACCGTGACCGCCGCGGTGATCGCGAGCAGAAGGAAGACGGCCGTCACCCCACGCAGCCGGGCGACGCGGCTGCCGGGTCGGTTCAACTGCCGGTCCAGCGCGGCGATCACGGCCCCTGTCCACATGACAGGATGACGGACCGCGCGAAACAGGTCTTGCGGATAGCCGAAGAAGCGCTCGACCATGAGGGCGATCAAAGCGACGAGCGCCGATCCGGCAAAAAAGTCGAGACCGCTCACGAGAAACCGCCGTCTTGGTCGAGGAGAGCGGCTTGCAGCCGTTGGAAGGCCCGTGGCCCCTCGGGCAGGCCGAAGCGCAGCCGGTTCGACCTTTCGCCGAAGCAGCGCACATAGATGCGGGCCCTGAGCAGGCGGAAAAAGATTGCCTCCGCCGCCTCGTGCGCGGCAAGCCGGAACAGCGGCGTGCCGCCGACAATCTCGAATCCCGCCCGCGTCAAGAGCCGGTCGAGCGCGGTGGCGTCACGGCTGAACCGTTCGCGGCTTGCCGCCTGCCATTTCCGATCGCCAAGGGCGCGCGTGGCGATGGCGATGGCCGGGCCCGAAACCGGCCAGGGGCCGAGGCGCATGCGCAATTTCGCGGCCAAGGCCGGCGGCGCCACGGCAAAGCCCAATCTGAGGCCGGCGAGCCCGAAAAATTTGCCGAAAGAGCGCAGCACGACGACGTTTTGGCCTGCGGCAAGGCCAACCGCGCTGCAGGCCGGCACCGCATCGGCGAATGCCTCATCGATGACGAGCCAGCCGCCGCGCTCGGTCGCCGCGTTGGCCATTCGGGCAAGCGTTTCGGGCGAAACCAAGCGCCCATCCGGATTGTTGGGATTGACGAGGACAACGAGGTCACCTGTCTTCGTCGCTTCGGCCTCATCGACCATGCGCACTTCGCCGCGCCGCGCCCAGGCGCGCGCATGCTCGCCATAGGTCGGCCCGACAATGACGGCCCGGCCCGCCGGAAGAATGTCGGGCAGGATGCGGATCAGCGCTTCGGAACCCGGCGCCGGGACGATGTCCGCGCCTTCCGGTGCGCCGTAATAGGCCCGTCCGGTTTCGATCAGCGCCTCGAGATCGCGGCGTGCCGGCAACCGGCTCCAAAGCTCCGGATCGAGTGCGGGCAGGGGATAGGGCCTCGGATTGATGCCGGTGGAAAGGTCGATCCAGCTTGCTTCCGCGCCGGCGTCCTCTCCCAGCAGCGCCTCCGCCTCGCCGAGGTCGCCGCCATGGGCGGGGGCATCGCCGCTGCTCATTCCGTCAGCTCCCGGTCCTCGCCCGCGCCTCGCCGCCGGCGATCTGGAGCAGCAGGCCGAGATCGACATGCTGTTCGAGATGGTCTGCGAGCGCATCAAGCGTCTCTTCGATCAGCGTCTCATAGGCGGTTTCGGAGCCCGTTGCGCCAAGGGCCATTAAATAGGCGTGGCGGAACGCATCGGAGGCGAAGAGGCCATGCAGATAGGTGCCGGCGATGCGCCCGTTTGCCGACGTTGCGCCTTCCTCATGGCCGGCGACGACGGCGAAGGGCCGGGCGCGGTCGTTTCCCTCGGTCCGCCCCAGATGCATCTCGTAGCCAGCGAGCGCTTCGCCGGTCTCCCGATGGACGCCGTTCACGGTTGCGAGCCGCTTCGCCGGCTCCAGGACCGTCTCCACATCCAGCAGGCCCAAGCCCTCGACGCTGTCGGCCTCGCCCTCGATGCCGTCCGGGTCGTGCACCGCGCAGCCAAGCATCTGATAGCCGCCGCAAAGCCCGAGCACGGCGCCTCCGCGGCGCGCATGGGCGAGGATGTCGATGTCCCAGCCCTGCTCGCGCAGATATCTCAGATCGCCGAGGGTCGATTTCGAGCCCGGCAGCAGGACGAGATCGGCATCGGCCGGAATGGGCGCGCCCGGCTGGACGATCGTGAGCCGCACCCCCGGTTCGAGCCGCAGCGGGTCGAGATCGTCGAAATTGGCGATGCGGGATAAGCGCGGCACGGCGATGTGGAAGGCGCCATTGCCGTCGCCGCCGGCGTCTTCGAGCGCGACCGCGTCTTCCGCCGGCAGCTGCCGGGCGGCCGGAAAATGGGGGACCACACCGGCGCAGGGACAGCCGGTCCGCTCGACGAGAAAATCGATGCCCTCGGCAAACAATGCCGGATCGCCGTGAAAGTTATTGACGAGGAAGGCGGCGATCCGCATGCGGTCGTCGGGCGACAGCACCTCGAAGGTTCCGACGATCGAGGCGATGACGCCGCCGCGATGAATGTCGGCAATCAACACGACGGGCACGCCGGCTGCGGCTGCAAAGCCCATATTGGCGATGTCGCGTGAGCGCAGATTGATCTCCGCCGGGCTTCCGGCGCCTTCCACGATGATCAGGTCGGCCTTGGCGCTGAGCGCCGCGAAGCTGTTCAGCACGGCAGGCAGGAATTCCAGACGCTCGGCCATGTAGCGCCGCGCTTGAAGGGTCGCAACGCGCTCGCCGCGAACGATCACCTGGGCGCCGCGGTCGGTCTCCGGCTTGAGCAGCACCGGGTTCATGTCGACGCTTGGCGCAACCCGGCAGGCCCGCGCCTGCAGCGCCTGGGCGCGGCCGATCTCGCCGCCCTCGACGGTGACAGCAGCATTGTTGGACATGTTCTGCGGCTTGAACGGGCGCACGGCCAGACCCCGCCGCGTATAGGCGCGGCACAGGCCGGCGGCGATCAGCGACTTGCCGACGTGCGACCCGGTCCCCTGCAGCATCAGAGCAAGCGTCATGCCGTCTCCTCCGCGGCGTCGATGATATGGGCATAGGACCCCATGACCCTGCCGCGCTTCAGCCCGAGCGTGCCGATCTGGCGGCCGGCGGAGTCGCGGGCGGAGAATAGCGGCTCGGCTGCCTCTTCGCGGGCAATGGTCGAATAGTGGAACTCATGGCCGGCAAGCCGTCGCGGCCAGAGAAGCGCGCCGTCATGCTCCAGATGCCGGTAGCCGAGATGCAGCTTGCGCCTGGCAAAGCTCGTCTCGATGGGCAACAGCCCGGCCATGGCGTGGGCGGCGCCTTCCGCGTCGACCAGCGCCTCGCCAAGCACCATGAAGCCGCCGCACTCGCCATAGATCAGCGCGCCGCGCTCGGCTGCCTTGCGTAGGCCGCCGAGAAAGGTCTTGTTCTGGGCGATGCGTCCTGCATGCAGCTCCGGATAGCCGCCGGGAAGGAACACCGCGTCGGCATCCGCGTCCGGCGCCTCGTCGGCGAGCGGCGAGAAGGCTCGAAGTTCCGCGCCCGCCGCATTCCAGCCATCGAGCAGATGCGGATAGGCAAAGCCAAAGGCGCGGTCGGACGCAATCGCGATGCGCCCGCCAAGAGGCGCAAGCCGTTCAACGGGCTTTTGCGTCAGTCGAAGCGGCGCGGCGAGGGCGGCGAAGCGGTCAAGATCGATGCCTTCGGTCGCGCTGGCTGCAGCGCGGCCAAGGAGCGCGCCCAGATTCCCGTGCTCCTCGGCTTGAACGAGGCCGAGATGCCGCGACGGCATCACCATCCCGGCGTCCTCCATGAGGGCGCCGACGACGGGAACGCCGATCAGGTCGAGGGCGGTTTCCAATATGGCGCGATGACGGACGCTGGCGACGCGATTGAGGATGACGCCCGCGACGCGGCAATCGGCGCGAAATTCGGCAAAGCCCTTGACCAGGGCGGCGACCGAGTGCGCCTGGCGCCTGGCATCGACGGTAAGGAGCACGGGAAGGCCGAGCAGGCAGGCGAGGTCGGCCGTCGAGCCGGACCCATCCTCGGCGCCGTCGAAGAGACCCATCACCCCCTCGACGACCAAGAGATCGGCGGCGGTGGCGGCGTTCAGGGCAAGCGCCCGGACGAGCCCCGGCCGCATCGCCCAAGGGTCGAGATTGACGCAATCCCGACCCGTGGCCGCGGCGTGAAAGCGCGGATCGATATAGTCCGGCCCGACCTTGGCCGAGGCAACCCGGTGGCCGCCCGCGCGCAGAGCGCCGATAAGGGCAAGGGTCACCAGGGTCTTTCCCGCGCCGGAGGCGGGCGCTGCGATGATCACCCCCCGCGGCTCAGCCAAGGTTGTTCTCCCGCAGCGCGGCGGCGTACCAATCGAGCGTGTTCCGCAAGCTCACGACCCGGCCGACGACGACAAGGGCCGGCGTCGGCAGGTCCGCCACCTCGGACCCCTCGCCGATGGCGCCGAGCGTGGTTTCCAACACCGATTGGTGCGGCAGCGTGGCATTGGATACGATGGCGACGGGATCGGACCGCGCGCGGCCAAAGCCGATCAGACGTTCGGCGATGGCGGCGATGTTCCTGACCGCCATGTACATGACGATGACGGGGGCGGCGGTGGCCACGGCCCGCCAGTCGACCCGGCTCGGCATGGCGCCTGCCTGGTCGTGCCCGGTCAGGAACAGGACGCTCTGGTTGACTTCGCGGTGGGTCAGGGGGACGCCGGCATAGCCCAGCCCGCCGATGCCCGCGGTGATGCCCGGAACGATGCGGAACGGCACGCCGGCTTGGCTGAGCATCTGGCACTCCTCGCCGCCGCGGCCGAAGATCAGCGGGTCCCCGCCTTTCAGCCTAACCACGCGGCAGCCGTCCTGGGCGAGCTCGATCAGGCGCAAGGAGATGTCTCGCTGTTTCGCCGATGGCCGGCCGCCGCGTTTGCCGGCATATTCGATTTTCGCCTCTGGCTGCGCCCAATTCAGGATCGCATCGTTCACCAGGGCGTCGTAAACGACGGCGTCGGCGCGTTGCAGCGCGTAATAGCCGAGCAGGGTCATCAGCGCGGGAGCGCCCGGTCCCGCGCCGACGAGCCACACTGAGCCCGGCGTAAATTCGGGGAATCCGGCCGCATCGAGACGGGCAAAACCGTGCGCCGGCGCATCTTTCTCGGCTTTGCGCTTGGGTTTTTTCGCGGCCATGCTCCTGCACGCTTTCTGTTGCCGTCCCCGTGGCCGATGTATAGAGGCCGATTATGGGGACCGCCAGAGACGAGAGCACGAATAATCTGCGCCGCGGCTGGACCACCGGCGCGTGCGCCACGGCTGCCGCCAAGGCCGCCTTCACGGCGCTTATCACCGGCAGTTTCCCGGACCCGGTGCAAATTCGTCTGCCAAAGGGCGAAATGCCGGCCTTCGCGCTGGCCTGTGAGGAGCGCGGCGAAGGCTTTGCCCGCGCCGGCATCGTCAAGGACGCCGGCGACGACCCGGACGTCACCCATGGCGCGCTGATCGTCGCATTGGTGCGGCGCGGCCCGCCGGGCTCGGGCATCACCTTTCGCGCCGGAGAGGGCGTCGGAACCGTGACCAAGCCGGGTCTGCCGGTGCCGCCGGGGGAGCCTGCGATCAACCCGGTGCCGCGGCGGATGATGCGCGAAGTCATCGCCAATGTCGCGGCGGCGCACGGGGCGGGCTTGGATGTCGAGATCGAGATTTCCGTTCCCGATGGCGCCCGCATCGCCGAAAAGACCTGGAACCCGCGCCTCGGCATCGTCGGCGGCATCTCGATCCTCGGCACCACCGGCGTCGTCCATCCCTATTCCTGTTCGGCCTGGATCCACGCCATCCGCAATGGCATCGACGTGGCCCGCGCCTGCGGCGTGACCCATATCGCGGGGGCCACCGGGTCGACCTCGGAGGCCGCGGTGCGACGGCTTTACCATCTCGACGACACGGCCCTGATCGACATGGGCGATTTCGTCGGCGGCATGTTGAAATATGTCCGCGCCCATCCCGTGGCCCGCGTCACCGTCGCTGGAGGCTTTGCCAAGATGAGCAAGCTCGGCCAGGGTCTGCTCGATCTGCATTCGCGCCGCGGCGAAGTGTCTTTCGATTGGCTGGCGAATCGCGTCGCGGACGGCGGTGGTTCAGGTGAGCTGGTGGGCGCGGTTCGCGGGGCAAATAGCGCAGCCGAGACCCTGTCCCTTGCTGCGACAGCCAATATCGACCTTGCCGGCCGGGTCGCGGCGCGCGCCCTTGCGACAGCAAAAAAGGCGCTCGGCAATGCGCCGGTTGCCGTCGATATCCTCGTGGTCGACCGGGAGGGAACGATCATTGGCCGGGCCGGATAGGAAGATTCTGATCCTCGGCGGCACCGGCGAGGGGCGGCTGCTCGCCGGGCTGCTGCATGTCGAGAAGAACCTGAAGGTCATCACGTCGCTTGCCGGCCGCACCAGCGCGCCCGAGCTGCCGGCGGGCGAGTGGCGCAGCGGCGGCTTCGGCGGCGCTGAGGGGCTTGCCACCTATCTCATGGCCGAAGCGATCAGCCTTGTCGCCGACGCAACCCATCCCTTCGCCGCCACCATGTCGCGCAACGCTGCGGAAGCCTGCCGGCAGGTGGGCATTGCCTATGTGCGCCTGGAACGCCCGGCCTGGCGGCGTGCCCGTGGCGACCGCTGGCGGCCGGTCGAATCCGTTGCCGCGGCCGCCGCCGCCATTCCTGCCCGCGCGCGGGCACTGGTGACCGTCGGGCAGCGGGACATTGCGGCCTTCTTTGCGCGCGCCGATACGCGCATCCTCGCCCGCATGATCGAGCCTCCGCAGATACCCCTCCCGCCCCATGTGGATCTTCTCTTGGCCCGGCCGCCCTTCAGCCTCGATGCGGAGCTGGCGCTATTTCGAGAGCACGGCACAAATGTGCTGGTGTGCAGGAACTCCGGCGGCGACGCGACCAAAGCCAAGCTCGCCGCCACGCGCGAATTGCACCTGCCGGTGATCATGATCGAGCGGCCGGAAAAGCCCGCCGCGCCCTCGGCCGCAACGCCGGAAGGGCTACGCAGTCTGATCTTGGAGTTGGCTTAGGCGGACAGGGCCCTACTCCGCCAGCACGCGCTGGGAGGGAAAGGTGATTTCGGTCAGCGTGCCTTCGCCGATGGCGCTCTCGATGCGGAAACGCGCGCGGTTGACCTCCGCCAGTGCCTTGGTCAGCGGCAGGCCGAGCCCGGTTCCGGCCTTGCGCGGATCGGCCGGGGGGGCGACTTGGCGAAACGGCTCCAGGGCCAGCGCGATATCCTTTTCTTCCATACCCACGCCGGTGTCGCGAACCCGGATCTGCACCTCGCCCTCATTACTGAGCGAGGTCGACAGCACCACCTGGCCGCCGGGAAGGGTGAACTTGACGGCGTTCGACAGCAGGTTGAGGAGGATCTGGCGCAGGCTGCGGTGGTCGGCGACCACCGCCGGCAGACTACGGGCCAGACTCGAGCGCACGATGACCCGGCCCTGGTTCGCCTCCGGCAGCATGAGCCGCACGCATTGCAGCGCCAACTCGTTGACGTCAAGCCGGGTGAAGTTCAGCTCGAGCTTGCCGGCCTCGACCTTGGAAAGGTCCAGAAGATCGTTGACGAGCCCGAGCAGATAGGTGCCGCTGGTATGGATGTCGCGCACATAGTCGCGATAGCGGGCGCTGCCCATATTGTCGAGCCGGCCTTCCAACATGACCTCGGAGAAACCGATGATAGAGTTGAGTGGCGTGCGCATTTCGTGGCTGATGCGGGCGAGCAGGTCGGATTTGTGGGCCGTTGCCGTTTCCGCCGCGATGCGGGCGCGAACAAGCTCGGTTTCCGCGCGCGTCCATTGGCTGAGGTCGCGCAGCAGCGCACAGAAGCGGCGCGCGCCGTCCGCGCCCAACTCGCCCATGGTCAGATAAAGCGGCAACTCGGCACCATTCGGAAGCTTGGCCTGCACCTTGCGGCCGTCGCCGAGTACGCCGGCAATGCCGTGATATCTCAAGCCGTCGAGATAGTCGGCAACGACGGTGCGGCTGTCGCCGGTGAACAAGCTGTCGAAGGGCCTGCCCACGACGTCCAGGGCACGCCCGCGCAGCAGCGCGCCGGCCCGGTCACTGAGAGCGGCGATGCAGCCATCCTCGCCGATGATGACGATACCATCGCTCGATAGATTGACGATGTTTGCAAGCTCCAAAGGCGTGAACAGGCCTTCCGCCGGCGCCGGAAGCGCCGGCTGCGACTCGTCTGCCGCTTGCGCCGGCCGGACGCTCAGCAGGATCGCCGGCTCGCCGGCCCAACGCACCGCCTGCAATCGAGCCATCACCGCGATCGCGTGCCCCGCGCGGTCATAGGCAACCAGCGTCGTCAGGGGCTGTTCGCCGTCACCGTCGGGGCGCAATTCGGTGCCGCCGGGCTCGCTCTTGATCTTGGGCAGCAAGTCCATGACATCGCCCAGATTTTCCAGCTCGGCGAAATTGGCGCAGCCGAACAGGTTGAGAAAGGCGCGGTTGGCGTAAAGCGGCACGGCGTGGCGATAGATGAGAAGCCCGACCGGCAGGTGCGCGAGCACGGCTTCGACTTCCTGCTCGCCGAACGAGGCCGGCGGGCGATCGGAAACGGTGTCGGGATCGGAGCCGACCGACGTGGCAGACGAGCCGGTGGCGGAAGCCGGCGCGAGATTGGGCTCGGCTTCATTCTCTTCCTCGCCCTCCATGCGCGCGCCGAGCGCCCTTGCAAGGGCCTTGAAGGCGTCGCGTTCATGGATTTCCAGCCCCGACCTTTGCGCCGGGTTCGGCGGCGACATGCCGAGCGAAAACGCCATGTGGAACGGCAGAATATTGTCCTGTTTATCAAGGCTTTCGACGGCCTTCTCGCTTGCCGCTATTGCAGGACCGGAGGCTTTCTCCCGAGCCGGCGAATGCTGGTCCCAGTCCGGTTTGAAGATGACCTCGGTAAAGGCGGCCTCGTCGCCCGGCTCGTCGGCCGCCGGCCGCGGCGCGGGGCCCGAACCCCGGCTCCGGGCCGGATCAGGCTCGGCATCGGCTGCCGCGTCGCGTTCGTCCGCTTCCGCCGGATCGCGCGGTTGCACCGCGACAAAAGGCGCGCCGAATCCCTCCGGGTCGACCCGCACCGCGGTGACGGTTACCCCCGTGTCGCCATGATCGACCCGGCCGCGACATCGGCCCTCGGCCAAGGCGTGTTGCGCGAGCTCGGCCAGGCCGGACGGAACCGCGGCCTCCTCGCCGTCCCCGTCGTTCTTGAAGAACATGTCTCCGGCCGTCGAATTGGCGAACAGGACCTTGCCGTCTTCGCCAAGCGCGAATGCCGGAGCGTCAAGCCCGGCAAGCAGGCGCCGCGGCAGATCGCTCGGATCGTCCTCCTGCGGCGGTGCCGCCGCCGCGGCCCGGTCGAGCACGGTCACCGAAAGATAATCCGCCGGACCAGCCCGCAGCCATGCGCAGCCGCAGGTCAGATTCACGGATTGGCCGGTCTCATACAGCCTGATTCGCTCCACCCGGCGGCTTGCGAAAGCCAGGCTTTGGGCGGTCTTGCAAAGTTGGGAAAGACCCGGTTGCCGGGCCGGATCGGCGCGTTCCACGAATTCAGCGAAATCCTGCGCCCGCCACAATCGAAGTGCCGCGCCGTTCGCCCACACCGGGCGTCCACTTGCCGGGTCCCACAACCATAGCGGGGTCGCAGAAAAGCGTCCTTTCCCCAGCTCCGGGCCCGTCACGAGATCGAATAGTGCCTTGCGATTGCCCGTCATGCGCGCCAGGTCCGGATACGCTGCCAAAAGCCAGTCGACATTCAAATCGCGTTCACGAACCAAATGTCGGTTGCCCCCGAGTTACCCTGATTCACCCCGGCACCGCGGCGCCATACGAACCGGCCGCTCTCACCGTGGAACGCTATGATCTACCATGGATTGACATACAGGCAATCGTCGGCAACGTCCAGAAACCGAGGGTCGGCACAAACTTCATTTCCGCGCCCCTAATCGGTCGCGTTGCGAACGCCCGTGAGGGATTCCTAATGTAACATGTGCGGCGCACAAAATTTTGCATTGCACAATGAATCATCCTATATACCGAACGGGGGATTAACGTAGCGTCGTCGCGAGGATGAACGGGGCATTCGGTGCCCGTTCGCATAATGAAGGAGAATTGCGAAATGTCAGACGTGCAAATCGAGACAGAGGAAGCCGCTGCCGAGCCAAGGCCCGTTGAAAAGCGTGCTGAAAGGCAGCCGAAGGTGGCGGCACGCGCCGCGGATGCCGGCGCCATGGTGCCCGAATCCGTGCGCGAGGCGGTGGAAACGGGCGTGACTCAGGCCAAGCAGAGCTACGACCGTGTCAAGGCCAGCGCCGAGGAGGCCACCGAAGCGCTTGAAGAGACGTTCGCGGCGGCTATGCGAGGCGCCAGCGATTTCAACGAGCAGGTCATGGCGGCGTTCAAGGCCGATACGCGCGCCCAGTTCGACCTGGTGCGCGATCTTGCCCGGATCGAAACGCCGGCCCAGGCCTTCGAACTTCAGGGCAAGTTCCTGAACGCGCGCATCGAGGCGGCGCAAGCGCGCAGTGCGGCTCTAGCCAAGCTCGTCAACCGCGTCGCCGGGGAAACGACGGAGCCGGTGCGCGAGAGTGTGCTCAGAACGATCCGGGCGTTGACGCCGGCAGCCTGAAGCACGCCGTATTTTCTCGGTTCAGACTGTAGCCATCGTCAAGTTGCGTGCCGTTGCTCGGCCCGGCCATTGGCCGGGCCGTCATGCGTTCGCCCCCCCTTCCGCCCTTGCCAACCAACAGGTGAGCGCATAGGTTGCCGGCACCTTGTGCCGCGGCCCATGTGCAGCTGTAGCTCAGTTGGTTAGAGCGCCTGACTGTGGATCAGGAGGTCGCTGGTTCGAATCCAGCCAGCTGTACCAATCCTCATACCAAATCAAATCGGAGTCTCGCGCCGCCCGCGCCCTCCTGCCTTGCTTCGACCCGCCCAATCTGACGCGGCGACCGCGCACGTCAACGCGCACGGCAAATTGCATCGCAATGCAAAATGCTGTTTAAGTGATCGATCGGGCTTGAGAGATAAGAAACCCCGTTCTCGAGCGCATTTCCTAAAGGGAGGAAAGCATGACACGCATCATTGCCACATTGCTGGCATTCGTCCTGGCGGCCGCCGCCCCGGCGTATGCGCAGACCTACAACCTGACCCTGTCCGGCGCCAGTCCGGGCGGCCTGTGGTCGCTGCTCGGTGCTGGCGTCGACGGTGCCGTTCGCGCCGCCTATCCGGGCTCCGTCGTGACCTATCAGACGTCGGGCGGCGGCATCGCCAACATCGTCATCGTCGACCGTGGCGAAGCGCAGATGGGCCTCGCCCACGCCCAGGAGCTGAAGATGGCGCTCGACGGCGTCGAGCCGTTCAAGGCGCCGGTGAAGAGCATGCGGGCGATCGCCTACCTTTACACCTGGGCGCCCATGCACCTCATCGTTACGAAGGACTTCGCCGATAAATATGGCCTGAAGTCGCTGGCCGACATCAAGGCCAAGAAGGCGCCGGCGCGCATCGCCATCAACAAGCGCGGCAATATCGCCGGCGACGTCTCCGTTGCCATGTTGGAGGCGGCCGGCATCACCGAGCAGGACCTCGAATCCTGGGGCGGCAAGATCGTCTATGCGGCCTCGGGCGAACAGTCCGATCTGCTGCTCAACCGGCGCATCGACATGGTCGACAATTCGCTGTTCGTCGGCCACAGCTCGGTGCGCAAGATCGACGAGAGCCTCGACGTCGTCATGCTCAGCGTGCCGAAGGACATCGCCGACGCCGTCAACGCCAAGATGAGCACCGAGCCGTTCACCATCCCCGCGGACTCCTACAAGAATCAGAAGGAGCCGGTCGAGACGATCACACTGAGCGCCGGTCTCGTCGTCAACGAGAATATGAGCGATGACGATGCATACACTCTGAGCAAGGCGCTCTACGAGAATATCGACAAGATCCAGGCCGTGCATGGGTCGATGAAGGCCCTGAACAAGGAGCTGATGGCCTCGATGACCGTGGTGCCCTATCATCCGGGCGCCGTCCGCTACCTCAAGGAGGCGGGCCTGCTGAAGACGAACTAGCCTTTGACGCTGCCATTGCGGGCGGGTCCGGACCGTGCGTCCGGACCCGCCCGCGGCACCTTATTCCGCATGGCGGCACGCAACGGCCAGGCCCATGTCGATCATCCATCTCCTGTTCGATACAGGAACCATACGCTCCCTTGACGGGTTCTATGGCTGGCTCGTCAAGATCATCGGCGCCGGCCTGTCGCTGGCGGTGATCTGGGTCAATCTGATCGTTCTGGTCGACATGTATGTCGCCACGATCATCCTGCTCTCCGTCGTGCTCGGCCTGGTGTTTCTGCTGGTGGCGCCGACCGCGCGGGCCGATGCCGGCCCTCCCGGACCCATAGACCTCGTTCTTTCCGGCCTCGGCTTTGCCTGCGGCCTTTACTTTTCCTTCACAGCCGACACGATCATGATCCGGATCTCCCTGTTCGATCCGTTGACGCTGTGGCAGCAGGTGTTCGGTATCCTTCTCGTCGTTTTGACGTTCGAAGCGACGCGGCGCACCGTCGGCCTCGGCCTCACCGCGATCGTCGGCCTGTTCGTCCTCTACAACCTGTTTGGAGACCTGCTGCCGGGCGTGCTCGGCCATGGCCGCATCACCATACAGCACGCCCTCGACATGATGTTTTACACCACCGACGGCATCTTCGGCGTGCCGGTGCGGGTGGCGCTGACCTATGCCTATCTGTTCGTTCTGTTCGGAACGGTGCTGAACGCCGTCGGCGGCGGAGATTTCTTTCTCGCCCTGGCCTCGGCCGCGACCGGCCGCAGCCCCGGCGGGCCGGCCAAGGTCGCGGTGGTCTCCTCCGGCCTTTACGGCATGTTTTCCGGCAGCCCGACCTCCGACGTCGTGACCACGGGCAGCATGACCATCCCGATGATGAAGCGGATCGGCATCTCGGCCAAACGCGCGGCGGCGATCGAAGTGACGGCTTCGACCGGCGGTAGCCTGATGCCCCCGGTCATGGGCTCCGCCGCCTTCATCATGGCCGAGTTCACCGGCATCGAATATCGCGAGATCGTCATCGCCGCGATCATCCCGGCTCTGCTTTACTATCTCGGGGTTTACACCCAGGTGCACGCCCTGGCGCGCCGGGGAAATCTCGGCGCCGGAGAGGTGCCGTTCGAATCCCTGGGCGAAGCCATGCGGCTGGGATGGATATTCATCATCCCGCTCGCCATCATCCTGGTCACCCTGTGGATGGGCTATGGGCCCTCATTCGTCGCCGGATACGGGACCGGAGCGGTCTTTGTCGTCGCCCTGTTCACGGAGCGCACGCGCCGCGGGCTGGTCAAGAGTATCAAGGTGCTGGTGAGAACCGGGGATGTCAGGGAGCTGGCCAGACTGGTAATGGAAGGGCTGGTCAAGAGCATCGAGATGCTGGCGGAAACGGCGCGCCGGACGATTCCCGTCGTTGCCGCCTGTGCCGCGGCGGGCCTGGTGATCGGCGGCTTGAGCATGACCGGACTGTCGATGAAGCTGTCCAATCTGATATTGCTCATCGCCGGCGACAGCGCCCTGTTGACGCTGATCCTGGCGGCCTGCGTGACCATCATTCTCGGCATGGGAATGCCGACGCCCAGCGCTTATATCCTAGCCGCGATCCTTGTCGCCCCGGCGCTGCTGAAAATGGACTTCGGGCTGCTCGAAGCGCACATGTTCCTCTTGTACTTTGCCGTGCTTTCGGCCATCACCCCGCCGGTTGCCGTCGCCGCCTACGCGGCGGCCGCCATCGCCGGCGGAAATCCCGTGGCCATCGCCGCCACGGCGGTGCGCTTCGGGATTGCGGCCTTTGTCGTCCCCTTTGGCTTCGTCTATGCGCCGACCCTGCTGATGCAGGGCACGGCTACCGACGTCCTGCCCAATGCGCTGGCGTCCTGCCTCGGCGTGCTGGCGCTGGCCGCGTCGTTCGAGGGATTCCTGTTCGCGCCGCTATCCAATCTCCAGCGCCTGATCGGCGTCCTGCTGGGCACCGCGGTAGTCGTGACCCCGGGCAGCCAGTTGGAGGTGTTCGCCGCGCTAACCGTCGCTCTGGCGGTGTGGATCGCCTTTACCTGGCAGCGCAGCCGATTGAAATACTCGACCTAACGCCGAATTGCGCCGGCGCGGGCGGGTGGACCAACGGGCGTTCGGCAATGGAGCATGGGCCGGTCGAATGGTTCCAAAGGACCCGATAATGCTCTAGAACTCTGCCTCGAAACCGGCTGCCCAGGACGGCTTGGAGCCGCCGACGCGCCGAACGGCGGCAAAGCAAGGGGATCTGCCATGGCGACAGTTGAGCCGTTGACGAACATCGACAACGCCCTCAAGGCCAGCCTCGACGGGCTGGCGCAGGCCTGTCGGGTCCTCGAAATGGAAGGCCATTCGGACATGACGCTGGGGCACATGTCGCTGCGCGACCCGGCCGGACGCGGCGTCTGGCTGAAGCGCGCCGGCATCAGCCTCGGCGAGGTCACCGGCGCGGACGATTTCACGCTGATCGATTTCGACGGCCACAAGCTCGCCGGCTCGGGGCGCGTCCACAAGGAATGGCCGATCCACACCGAGATCCTGGAAGCCCGGCCCGACATGAACGTCGTCGGCCATACCCATCCGCTGCATGCCTGCGCCTTCTCCGCAACCAACGAGGAGCTCAAGGCGGTCACCCACGAGGCGACCTATCTCGGCGGGCCGCCGAGCCGCTATGACGGCACCACGGGACTCATCGATACCCCGCGGCTCGGGCAGGATCTCGCCGAGGCGCTTGGCGGGGCCTCGACGGTTCTGATGCGCAACCACGGCGTCGCCTTTGTCGGCGCGTCGATCCCGGTCGCCGCCATGATGGGCATCTTCATCGAGAAGGCATGCCGGGTGCAGCTGATGCTGATGGCCGCCGGTGTGCCCTATACCGCGACCTCGTCGGAAGAACTCGCCGCCAAGCGCGCCCAGGTCTTCGACGTGCCGCTCATCGAAAGCCACTGGAGCTATTTCCTGCGCCGGCTGGCGGCCAGAGGCTGAGGATCGCGGACCGGCACCAGCGGCGCGCTCCCCGGGTCTCGCCTTTGGCGAGCCCGAGGACAGGCTTGCCGGAGACGATCATCCGTGACCATTGAAGCGTTCATGCCCGAAGGCCTGTCGGCCACGGTCGGGCTGGCGCTCGTCGCGGTCAGCCTCGTGACCTCGTTCATTTCCGCCGCCCTCGGCCTCGGCGGCGGGGTTGCACTGTTGGCGTTCATGGCGGTGCTGCTGCCACCCGCAGCACTTATTCCCGTTCACGGCGCGGTTCAGGTCGGATCGAACGCCGGCCGCGTCGTCGTCAACCTGACGCATGTCGCCGCCGCAGCCGTCATACCGTTTTCCCTCGGCAGCCTCCTCGGTGCGCCGCTGGGCGGTCTCATCGTCATCCGCTTTCCGCCGCAAGCCGTCGAGCTTGCCGTCGGCCTGTTCATCCTCTGGTCGGTGTTCGGGCGCGTCCCCACCTTTGGCCGTCATGCCGTATTCACCGGCGGCATCGTTTCCAGCTTCCTCACCATGTTCTTCGGTGCAACCGGCCCCTTCGTCGTCACCATCGCCAAGTCTCTGGGCCTTGAGCCGCTGGGGGTGGTCGCGACCCACGCCGCCTTCATGAGCATGCAGCACGTCATCAAGATCGCCGTGTTCGGGCTGCTCGGCTTTGCGTTTGCGCCCTATCTGCCGCTGATCCTGGGCATGATCGTCAGCGGGCTGATCGGAACGGTACTCGGCAAGCAGGTGCTGACCCGCTTCGGGCACTATTATTTCCGGGTCGGGCTCGACATCATCCTGTGCCTGGCGGCGCTGCGCCTGATCTGGAGCGGAGCGGCGACGCTTCTCGGATTTTGAGGCTAGAGCGGTTCATGGTTATAGGGAACCGTTTGACCGGGATGATTTTGCGCCTGCCCGGATGAACCGATTTGGCCCATCGAATCGATCCCCTATAACCATGAACCGCTCTAGACGTCGCGGCGCGGCGGCATGGTGAGAAAGCCGTGCGCCACGTGCCAGAAGCGGTGCCGGTTGATGCCCAGCGGCGCCACATGGGCCTGGCCGGTGAGGATCGAGAAATGCTTGTCCTTGTTGGGCAGGCGTTTCCAGAATTCGATCAGATCCTCCTCGGTGGCGATGCCGTCGAACTCGCCGCGGACGATCAGCACCGGGCAGGCGATCCTCTCCGGGTCGACCACCGGCAGGTTGGCGCACATGTCGAGATAGGTGCCGGTCGGAATCGTGTCGCCCATGGCAAGCTCCAGGTCGGCGAGCCTGTCGGCGACCATCGTCTCGGACAATCCCGGCTTGTCGCGGTTGAAGATCGAGTGGAAGAAGGCGCGGTCGGACGGCCGCGTGTTGGAGGCGCGGAACTGGGGCAGGTTCTCCCGCCGTTTGGCGAGCGTCGGCGAGCCCTTGCCGGTCCACACGAAGGCGTCGAGCACCAGCCGCTCGACCCAGCGCGGATATTTTTGCGCAAACAGTGCCGCGCGCAGGGCGCCCGACGACTGTCCGTAAAACGCAGAGCGCTGTTGCCCAGTCTCCCGCTGGACCACCTTCATGCCGGCGTCGAGGTCTTCGGCGCCCGAAGCGATATCGGAGTTCGAATCGGTGCGCGTCGAGCGGCCATAGCCCTCATGATCGAGCGTCCAGACGTCGAAACCGAGCTCGGCGAACTTGTCCATGAGGGAATAGTCGCGACCCGCAATCTGCATGTCGAAGCCGGACGGGCCGGAAAAGGAGGAGCCGTGGACGAGGAAGAAGACCGGGCGCTCTTTGCCCGAGGCCGGATCGTCCAGTCTCTTGCGCCACATAAACAGGTCGACGTCGCCCTTCTTCGCCCAATATTCGCCGCTCCACATCCGCAAGGCCCCCCTTTTCGCTCCGGCCCTATCTTAGAGGCCGAGGCGGCTCATCTGTTTTTCCGGGTAGCGGGTACCGACGACAGCGCCGGGCGCGAAGGTCGACGACAGGCGCTCAAGCTCGTCGGCGGAAAGTTTCAGTTCGAGGGCGGAAAGAGTGTCGCGCAAGCTTACGCGGCGCGAGCATCCTGGTATGGGCACGATGTCGTCACCCTGTGCGAGCACCCACGCCAGGGCAACCACCGAGGCCGAGACGCCGTGCGCCTCGGCAATCTCTGTGATCGTGTCGACGAGTGCCAGATTGTGGGCGAGATTGTCGCCCTGGAAGCGCGGCATCGCGCGGCGGCGGTCATTCTCCGTCAGTGCGTCGAGGGAGCGGAACTTTCCGGTAAGAAGGCCGCGCCCGAGCGGGCAATAGGCGACGAATCCGATGCCGAGCCCCCGGCATTTGGGCAGGATTGCCTGCTCCACGTCCCGCGTGGCAAGCGAATATTCGGTCTGCAGCGCGGTCAGGGGATGGGTCGCATGGGCGCGCGCGATCGTCTCCACGCCGGCTTCCGAAAGGCCGATCCAGCGTACCTTGCCGGCCTCGACGAGCTTGGCCATGGCGCCGACCGTCTCCTCGATCGGCACGGTCGGATCGATCCGGTGCACGTAGAAAAGGTCGATGGTCTCGACGCCAAGACGTTTCAGCGAGGCCTCGCAGGCCTCGGCCACATATTCGGCCTTGCCGTTGATCGAGGCGGTGCCGTCGGGATTGCGGATATTGCCGAACTTGGTCGCCAGCACGATCTTGTCGCGGCGGCCGGCGATGGCGCGGCCGACCAGCTCCTCGTTTTTGCCGCCGGCATACATGTCGGCGGTGTCGAGCAGCGTCACGCCGGCGTCGATCGCTTCATGGACCGTGCGCACCGCCTCCTCCGGGTCGGGCTTGCCATAAAGTGGGGTCATGCCCATGCAGCCGAGCCCGATGGCCGAGACGGTGGGGCCGTTGGCGGTCAGATTTCGGTGTTGCATGGTCTCCTCTCTCACTTTCGGTCCTGAAATTCCAGAATGTCGAAGCCGCGGTTGCGGTCGATGAGATAGACAAGCCCGCGCCCGTCGACATCGACGTCGTTGCTCTGCGGGCTCGGATTGCCGCCGACGGGCTCGGGAATGTAGTGACCGACCTCGGTCGGCAACACGGGATCGGAAATGTCGACGACCCGCAGACCGCCGCCGAACCAGGCGCAGAACAACAGGTCGCCCTCGATATGCTCCTGGAACTGATGCATGCCGAACCGCCCCGGCGCGCGGCTGAAGGGCGAATCCATTTCGCTCACATGAAAGGTCGACAACGGCTCGATGTTTTCGAGGTCCGTCACGTCGAACAGCCACAGTCCGGCATGCGGCTGGCCGTGTACATGTTCATGCTCCTCGTCGGCGACGGCGGCGATGCGCCGGCCGCCGCACCGCTTTTGCGCCGGCAGCACCGTGTGCGTCGGTTCCTTCACCCAGGGATGATAGGTGTGGGCGGCGACCGTTTTCGGCGCCGTCATGTCCTTGATATCGACGACCCGGAAGCCGGCGTGCCACACCGAGGCCCACAGCTCGTCGCCGACCCGCATGGCGTGGTGCAGGCGGATGCCGTAGCCCTCCCAGGTCGGCGTCTCGCCGCCGGCGATGTGCTGGCCCGGCATCCACCAGCGCGAGACCTCGCGCGGGCGCGCCGGGTCGGCGAGATCGTAGATGACCAGGATGTTGCCGACGTACCCCTCCATCTCGGTGGAGATGAAGGCATGGCCGGTGTCCATGTCGAAGCGGTGCACGCCGAAGCCGAAGGTGCGCTCGGTATGCAGCAGTTTCGGCGCTGCCGGGCGGCTCACGTCCCAGATCCGAAATCCGCCCTCGCGGTAGCCGCGGGCGCGGGCCGCCTCGAGATCGGCGATTTCGGAGGCACTAACGGCGAGCCCTCCGGCAAGCTCCTCGTCGCTTGCCGGCCGGCCCAGTTCGGCGGCGAGCTTTTGTCGCAGTTGCGGCAGCTTTTCTCCCTTGCGCAGGAAATGACGGCGGTCCTGCTCCACATTGGTGATCATGATGTCGCCGGCAACCCGCACCTTGTGGGTGTGCGAATAGGCGGTTTCCGGCTCGATCTGGGCTGTCAGGCGCGGCCTGGCGGGATCGGAAACATCGATGATCGAGGTGCCGTGCGGCGGCTTCATGTGGCCGACGAAGGCGTGGCCATTGCTGACCACCACCTGACCGCCGCCGGGGATATCGAGATGGCCGATGCGCTTCATGCGGTGAGCAAGCTTGCCGGTTTCCACATAGCCCATGATCAACTTCCTTCGGTCAATGCCGGCGTCGCCTCTTCCTCCAGGTGCTCCCCGCGGATGCCGCGCCGCTTGCGCCGCCAATCCATGTAATAGGGCAGGGCGATCGTGATCGCCAGCAGCACCCACAGCACATTGCCGATGGTGGAGGAGAACAGCACCATCAGGTCGCCCTGGGCGATCCTGACCGCCCTGAGGAAATACATTTCCAGGAGGGGCCCGAGGATGACGCCGATCAGGATGGCGGCGACGTGATAGCCGGTCTTGCGGGCGACATAGCCGATGACGCCGAAGGCGAGGCCGACATACATGTCGAACATGTATGCGCGCGGCACGAAGGAGCCGACCAAAGTGAAGGCGATGACCAGGGGCGCCATGTAGCTGGTGGAGACCATCGTCACCTTCGACATGTAGCGGCTGAGCGGCAGGATGGTGAAGATCATGAACAGATAGGTGACGAACATCGCCATCAGCATGCCGTAGGCGAGCTCCGCCTGCACCATGAACAGCCGCGGGCCCATCTGCACGCCGTGGAACTGCATGACGACGATCATGATCGCCGCGGTGGCGCCGCCGGGGATGCCGAGCACGAGCAACGGGATGAGCGTGCCGGCGGTGACGCCGTTGTTGGCGCTTTCCGGCGCGATCAGCCCTTCCGGATGGCCGGTGCCGTAAAGCTCCGGGGTTTTCGAGAAGGTTTTCGACTGCTGATAGGCGACGAAGGAGGCGATCGACGCGCCGGCACCGGGGATGACGCCGATCGCCAGCCCGATGAGCGCCGTCCAGGTGACGTGCCACCAGCGCTGGAATGTCATGCGCACGCCTTCCACCGTTGCGCTCCAGTCGGCGGTCTTCATCAACTGCCGGCCGCGGCTTGTCAGAATCGATTCTGCCTCGATGAAGATGAACGCCTCGGAGACGGCGAACAGGCCGACCAGGGCCGGGATCAGCGGGACGCCGTCGAAAAGCTCAAGGAATCCGAAGGTGCCGCGCGGCGTCGCATAGACATGGTCGGCGCCGATGGCGCCCACCATCAGGCCGAAAAAGCCGGCGATCAGGCCCTTGAGCGGATCGCTGGAGGCGATTGAGGCGATCAGCGAGATGCCGAACAGCATCACCACGATCATCTCCACCGAATGCATGACATAGCCGACCCGCGCCAGATAGGGCAGCGCCAGAAGCGAAATGGCCGTCGTCAGCAACCCGCCCAGCGTGGACGCGGTGAAGGACATGGCGAGCGCTTGCGGCGCCCGGCCGGCCTTGGCCATCGGATAGCCGTCAAGCGGCGTCGCGGCCGCCCCCGCCGTGCCGGGAATGTTGACCAGAATGGCCGGCGCCCCGGCGCCCATGCGCGAGGAGGCATAGAGCGCGACCATGAAGACAATGCCGGTCTTGACATCGACGGCGAGCGTCAGCGGCAAAAGGATGATGATGGTGTTGGCGGCGGAGAAGCCGGGTATGGCGCCGACGATGAGGCCCAGGAAAATGGCCGGTATGATCACCCACCACATCGACAGCATGTCGACGAACAGCGGCCAGAACAGGCTCCAGTCGAAAACCATCTCAGAAGATCCCCCGCATCAGCTCCTCGAATGGCCCGCGCGGGAAGCGCGTCTCGAACGCCACGATAAAGAGCAGATAACCCAAAAGCGAAATGACCGCCGACAGGACGATGGCGAAAAGCAGCCGCTTCTTCTGCTGCAGCAAAAACATGGCGGACGCCATGAACACGAAGGTCGTGATGGTGAAACCGAGATAGGGGATCAGCAGCACATAGCCGAGCGTCAGCCCGAACAGGGCCAGCCGCTTGAGATTGATCCTGAGCGGCGCAACCAGCGGTTTTAGATCGAACCGCGCCTCGCCGCGGGCTAGCGCCAATCCGGTCTTGACCAGGAAGATGAAGATCAACGCGATCAGGATCGAACCGACGAAGAAGGCGGCGACCTGCGCCTCCCAAGGCGAGTCGAGGATGGTCGAGAAATAGTAGAGGGTGAAAATGAGACCGGCGACGGGGAGGATCAGCTCGCCGCCGATGACGGTGCGGCCGCCTTCGCTCCTAGGACGCTTGGACATTCGTCAATCCCAATTTTCACAATTTGAGGCGCCCAGCCGCCAACCGGCGGCTGGGCGACCCATATGGGAGGTACGGCCAGCCGGGCTCTCTCACTTGCCGGACAAGAGGCCCTTATACCGCTTCGCAAGCTCGGTCATGCCGCCGGCCATCTTGGCGCAGGCTTCCCGATCGCCGTAGCTCAGCAACTCCAGCGGCTGGCCGGCCTGCTTGGCGGCGTCCGGCCAGGCTGCATCGTCAAACGCCGTCTTGGAGGTGCTGTTCAGAATCTCGAATCGGTCGGGATAGGCCTCGATCGCCTTGGTGTGAATGGCGAAAGCGCGGGCCGACACCAACTCCGGGAAGCTCGTACCGAAATGCGCGTTCACAGTCGGTGCGTTGTTGAGCTGGTCCGGGATTGGGTTCTTGTCGCCCCAGACCGCCAGCGACCGAACCGCCTCGCCGGCCCCGGCCGTGGAGCCCGACGGCAGTACGCCGAGATCCGTCTCGCCGGTCACCACGCCGGCAATCGTGTTGCGGCCGCCCGACAGCGGGATCAGATTGACCTGGGCGCCAGTGTGCTCGGCGAGCAGCAGCATGCCGATGGAGGCCGGGTGCGGCAACCGGCTGGTGGCCACCGACAGGGTGCGTTTCTTGCCCTCGGCGATCACGTCGTCGGCCGTCTTGAAGGGGCTGTCCGCCCTGACGAACAGGACGCTCGGATCGACGTCCAGCCGACAGAAATACTGGAAGTCCTCGGGGAAGCCGTACGGCGTGTCCTGCACCACCATCACCGCCAGCTCCGGCCCCATATTGCCGAATAACAGATTGTGCGCGTCCGGGTCGCGCTTGCTGACATAGGTGTCGTATCCGGCCCGTCCCGACGCGCCGGGGAAGAAGCCCACCTCGAAGTCGGTCTTCAGATAATTCTTCCAGATGCTGGTGAAGGAACGGTAGAGCCGGTCCGCGCCGCCGCCTTCCCGGGTGGGGATGACGACGTCGATATTGCGTGACGGAAAGGACTGGGCGAATGCGGGCAGTCCTCTGCCGGCCAGCATGGCCGCGCCGGAGATGGCGGCGGTGCCGGCCAGAAAGTGGCGTCGTGTGGTCTTGAAGCCGGTCATAAATCTCTCCCTTGAACGAATTATGGTTTGCCCGGCCCGGACGCGGACCTTCGAGCAGTTGAGCATCTTGGCGCGCTTTGTAACCAATGCTGTACCAATCATGCATTGGTTTCAACCCGGTTGATGATCACGATCAGGTTTACCGACCTGTTGCGGGCCATCGCCCATTGCCGCGCTTGCGCGGCGGCGGCGGCGACCCGATGTGAGGGAGGGCCGATCCTATCGCGGCTGGAGGAGCAAGATGTCCGAGCCGACAAGGCCGATGGAGCCGCAGCCACCGGCCGCCCTCAGGCGCAGCATCACGCTCATTCCGCTGGCGCTTTACGGCGTCGGCGTGACCGTCGGCGCCGGCATCTATGTGCTGGTCGGCGAGGCCGCGCGGGTGGCGGGTGCCGCCGCGCCGCTCTCCTTCATCCTCGCCGCGCTCGTCGTCGCGCCGACGGCGTTCAGTTTCGGCGAACTTTCATCGCGCCTGCCCAGGAGCGCCGGCGAGGCGGTCTACGTCGGGGAAGCCTTCCGCTCCGTAAATCTCGCCCGGCTGATCGGTCTGTTCGTGGCCGCCGTGGGGATCGTATCGGCGGCTGCGGTGGCCATCGGGGCGGCCGGCTACTTGCGCGAATTCGTCGCCGTGCCGCGCGCCGCGACAGCCTTCGCGCTGATCGTCGTTCTTGGCGCCGTCGCCGCCTGGGGCGTGGTGCAATCGATGGCGGTTGCCGTGGCCATCAGCCTGTTCGAGGTCGGGGCGCTGATCTGGATCGTCATCGTCGGCGCCCCCGCCGTTTCCGATCCCCTCGCTCACATTGTGGCGATCTGGCCGCAGGGTGGAGCGGTGCAATGGGTCGGCGTCGGATCCGCCATGCTGTTTGCCGTCTTCGCCTTTGTCGGCTTCGAGGACATCGTCAACATGGCCGAGGAGGTGAAGGCGCCGGAGCGCACCATGCCGAGGGCCATCGCGCTCACTTTGTTCATGACCACCGGGCTATATCTTTCCGTCATCTTCGTCGCCGTCGCGGTCGTGGCTCCCGCGGAGCTTGCCGGACAGGAAGCACCGCTCGCCCGCGTCTATGCCGTGGCGACCGGCCGCGACCCGGCGCCGATCAGCGCCATCGCCGTCGGCGCGACCCTGAACACGGTGCTGATCCAAATGCTGATGGCCTCACGGGTTCTCTATGGGCTGGCGCGCGAGAAGGCGCTACCGGCCTGGCTCGGCACCGTCAGCCCGGTGACCCGCACGCCTTTGCCGGCCACCTTCCTGGTGGTCGCCATCGTCGCCTTGCTTGCCGTCCTGTTGCCGATCGGCGACCTTGCCCGGGCCACCTCGGCGGTTATTCTGCTGATCTTCACCATCGTCAATCTGGCCCTGATCCGCATCAAGCTGCGGGCAGACGTGCCGCCCCCCTTTGCGGTTCCCCTGTGGGTGCCGGTCGCGGGCGCGGCCCTCAGCAGCCTGGTTTTCCTGTTCGAGGCAGCCCGGCTGCTCGTCTGAGCGTGGGTGCGACGCCATAGACAGGGTCGCTGGTCTTGATGGCGCGAAGAGCGAAACTACATGAACTTCAGTTGCGGTTTTTGCCGCAGTCACGTGCGATGAGAGGAGAAGGACAATGGGTACTATTATTCCCTCGTTTGGATCGCGCGAAATGGCAAGAAGCGATCCATTTTCACAATTGCAGCGCGAGGTCGACCGCCTGTTTGGCGAGTTTTCGCGCGGCATGCCCGCATTGGGCTGGCCGTTTGCAGGCGAGGGTGCGCTTACGCCGAGCATCGACGTCAGCGAGACCGATCAGTCACTGGAGTTGACCGCGGAGCTTCCGGGCGTCGAGGAAAAGGACATCGACGTCACGCTGAGCAACAACCTCCTGACCATCAAGGCCGAAAAGAAGGCGGAAAAGGAGAGCAAGGACAAAACCTACCATCTGGTCGAGCGCAGCTACGGCGCCGTTCGGCGCACGATCTCCGTGCCCTTCGACGCCGACCCGGACAAGGTCGAGGCGCGTTTCGACAAGGGCGTGCTCAAGGTCACCCTGCCGAAGCCGCCCGGCGCGGCCAAGAAGGAGCGCAGCATCAAGATCAAGGCCGCTTAGACCAGACCAAAAGACGGCGGCGTCTCCGGCGCCGGGCAATCTGCGCTAAGGGGTTAGGATGAGTGTCGCATATGCGCTGGCGATGAGATCGTTGTTCTGTTAATTGATCGCCGCCATGTCCCTCCAAATCCCCGCTGCAACGGCGCCGCGCAGGCCGGGCCTGTTCGTTCTTGTTGCGGCCACGGCGCTGGCGCCGGTGGCGCTTAACGTTTTCGTTCCTTCGCTGCCCGGCCTGCGGGCCTCGCTCAATATCGACTATGCGACGGCGCAGCTGACGCTGAGCATCTATCTCGCAGCCTTCGCCGTTGCCCAGCTCATCATAGGCCCATTGTCCGACCGGTACGGACGCCGGCCGGTTCTCCTGTCGGGCACGGCGCTGTTCGTGCTGGCCAGCCTCGGCTGTGCGCTCGCCACCTCATTCGAGCAGCTGATCGCCATGCGCATCCTGCAGGCCGCCGGCGGCTGCTCCGGCGTCGCGCTCGCCCGTGCCGTCGTCCGCGACATGTATGACCGCGACGAGGCGGCGAGCAAGCTCGGATATGTGACCATGGCCATGGTCGTCGCCCCGATGGTGGCGCCGGGAATCGGCGGCTTTCTCGACCAGCTCGGCGGCTGGCGCGCCGGCTTTGTATTCGTGGCCGCCTTCGGCGCGCTCGTCTACGTCCTGTCGCTGGCGCAGATGCACGAGACCCACCACGAGCGCGACGGGTCCGCGGGCTTTGCCAAGCTGGCGCACAACAGCATCTTCCTTTTGCGGAAGCCGGCGTTCATCGGCTACTCCCTCAATGTCGCCTTTTCGACGGCCACCTATCTTGCCTTTCTTGCCGGCGCGCCTTTCATCGTCACCGACATCATCGGCGGGACGCCGGTCGACTACGGGCTTTATTTCGTCTTTATCTCGATCGGCTACATGGCGGGGAATTTCCTCACCGGCCGGCTCACCATGCGCTACGGCGCCAACCGGATCAATATTGCCGGCAACCTCGTCTCGCTGATCGCGCTGGGCTCGCTGGTCGGCGTGATCATGCTCGATCAGCTCCATCTCCTGACGCTGTTCCTGCCGATGGCGCTCACCTCCGTGGGCGGCGGGCTGATCGTGCCGAGCGGCACCACGAGCGCCATCAATGTGCGTCCGGACATTGCCGGCGCCGGCGCCGGGCTGACCGGCTTCCTGCAGGTCGGCGCCGGCACGCTTGCGACTGTCGCCGTCAGCGCGCTGCATGACGGCACGGCCTTCGCGACCGTCGCCGTCATGGTCGGATGCGGCGCGACCTCGGCTTCGTTCCTGGTCCTTGGCATTTGGTCCGCCGGCAGGGATAATCGGCGATAGGCCGACGGCGGATGGAAGCTTGGCTACGTTTTTTTACGCGCACCCCTATTTCTTTGCCGACCTGCTCGGGCTGGCGGTGGTGCTGGCGGGCTTCATCGTCGCCGGGAATCAGAGGCAGGCCATGGTCATCGGCGGTCTGGGCCTGGTTCCCCTCACGCCGCTGGCGGTGTTGCACCAGGAGGCCTACTGGTCGCCCGTGCGCTTGACCGCCCTGCCGGTGGGCATCGAAGATGTCATGTTCCTTTTCCAGACCGGTGCCATGGCCTGGCTCATGTCGGTGTGGGTCTTTCGCCGCAAGCTCAGGCTGAACCCGCGGACCCTGCCGTTCCTTCGCCGCTATGCGGCGCTGGCCGGCGTGGCGGTGGCGCTGGTGCTTGTCTTTTGGATCCTCGGGATCGAAATCATGACGGCGAGCTTGGCGGCGCTGATCATCATATCGCTGGCCGCCTTGGCCTTGCGCCCCTCGCTGTGGCCGCTGGCCGCCGCCGGGGCGGTATGTCACACGGCGTTCTACTTCGCATTGGTGCGATTCTGCTTCTGGGTGTGGCCCGATTTCGTCTCCTATTGGAACCCGGCGCATCCCTGGTTTCGCCTCGTCCTCGGCGTTCCGGTCGGCGAACTGGCATTTACGCTCGTCGTGGGCGGCGCCTATCCCTTATGCGTTGGCTATGAGCTGGAGGCGGTGCTCGACAAGCGATCGTCAGCCGAACGGCGCGCCGCCGCGCGGAACGAGCCGAATTGATCCGCGCGTGGTGCTGTTGACCGCGTAACGCTCTATGGGGCGCTGTCGAGGCGCTGCGCCTTGCGCCCGCCCCGCACCGTGCGCTCCGGCGTGCCCGCCCCCTCCAGGAGATCGCCGGCAAGCTCGACCGCACGGGCGGCGAGGCCGCGGGCGCCGTCATGCAACTGCTTGCTCGCAAACACCTGAGTCACATTGTTGTGCATGTCCTCCGCCGACCAGCCGCGCGAATGGGCGATGAAGGGAAACTGGGGGAAGCAGAACCCGAGCTCCGAAAAGAACACCATCAGCTGTCCCGCGACGGCCTGGATATTGTCCTGGCCGCCGGTGATGATGAAGCCGGCGACCTTGTTCCGGATCAGCACCCGGTTGGCGATGGTGATCTGGTTCTGCACGCAGTTGAGCCGCTCGGCCATCTTGAAATAGAGCGCGCTCGCGGCGCCCCAGCGGATCGGGGTCGCCACCAGCACCGCGTCGGCCCAGTGCACCAGCGCCTCATAGACCTCCGTCATCTCGTCCTTGGCGTCCATCTCGGTAATCGAGCAAGGCCAGGTGCAGGCGTGCGCGCTCTTCGAGTAGAAACCTTCGCAGGCGCGGAATTTCAATTGTGCGAGGCGGATCAAGCGGGTTTCCGCTCCGAGGCTCTCGCCGGCATGTTCGAGCGCCGTGTCGAGCAGTTCCTCCGAGGTCGATCTGCGCGGATGGGCCGGGTCCATGATGGTCGTCGAGATGCCGGCGACGCGGATCGGCCCCTCGGGCCGCGACTCGCGCCGGGCGAGCGGATGCGGCGCATGCGGCACCCGGTTGCGCTTGGTCGCGGGTTCCGGGTCGACCAAGAGGCGGCCATTCTCCTCCTTGACCGCGTGGCGCGGCACCTTGTCCTCCTCGAAGCCCGGCTCGCCCTCGCCGGTGAGGCGGTGGAACTTCCAGTAATGCCACGGGCAGACCACATAGTCGCCGTCGAGCCGGCCTTGTCCGAGCGGTCCGGCGACATGGTTGCATACACCCGAGATGGCGCCGAACCGACCGTCCTTCCAGGTGATCGCGATGCGGGTGCGGCCGATGCGCACCTCGTGCACCGGCGCCGTCTTGAACTCCTCGGTCGGGCCGAGGTCGTGCCAATTCTCGCTCATCTTGCCTCCCCATGATCCGACGGCGTCCGGCGCTCCGCGCTGCGCGTCGGCAACCAACCGTGCCACGAATTTGCGCCGGCATCCATTGGCCATTGCCCTTGCCGGCGGCACGGGCCGGTGCCAACATCGGCCGCGGATCCGCGCCAGTGCGGCAGTCGACCGGAGGAAAGACGATGCGCGCGTTTGTTCGGTTGTTCGGCGTCATGCTGTGCGCGTTGCCGCTTGCCGCCTGTTTGCTCGAGACAAAGAACACCATCATCGACAATCCGCTGCCGATCGACGAAAGCATCACCGGCACTTGGGCGCGCGCGGAGGACGGCTCTGTCTGGTTGCTGACGATCCGGCCCGACGACGGCGATCCGACGCTCGGCAAGATTGCATATATCTATGTCGAGCCGGGGAATGACGACATCGACGTGGGCCGCACGCTGTTCGATGTGCGCCTGACCGAGATCGGCGCCGCCATCTATTTCGAGGCGGCGCCGCGGGGCCCGGACCCATTTCCCGACGCGTCCAATCCGATCGACCGCTTCATCGGACGGATGGCGCTCGAGGATCCCGACACGCTCAGGATCGATATTCCCGAGACGGCATTCGTGCGGGAGGCGATCGAGGCGGGCCGATTGGAGGGAGAGATCAAGGACGGCGATCCGGATGCGACCGTCACCCTCACCGGCACGACCTCGCAGATACGGGCATTCCTTTCCGCGTCCGTTCCCGCCGACCCCTATGGGTCCAGCGTCTATCACCGCCTCAAGTGAGCAAACATTCCAGCTTCAGGGCCGGGCAGGTTCGCCTCGGCAGATGGCGCGCCGCCCGAGCCGAAGGCATGTGGACCGCCCCTGAAGACAGCCTGGACGAGTTGTGGACAAGCTGGTGACTATCGCCATCGAATTTCATTCCGGAAACGAAATGCATGGCCGGGAACAATTGCCGTGCCACGGCCGGGCCTGGATTGCACGGCCGGTACATCCTATTGTCCGCATCAGTGGACGAGGCACCAGGGAGCGCGCATATGGCCCTTGAGGAGATCGAAGCGGAAATTTCGCTTCTGCTGAAGCAGATGGAGAACCAGCCGGAGGACAAGCACGAGCTTTACCTGCAATTGCGCGAAAAGCTCGGCGAGATGCGCGCCTTCGGCATGCCGGTGCCGGACGATTTCAAGCGGCTGCTGGCGGATCTGGAAGCCGAGTTCGCCGCTGCCCGGAAAGGCGGCCCGGCGGCCTAGAGCGGTTCATGGTTATAGGGAATCGATTCGATGGGCCAAATCGGTTCATCCGAGCAGACGCGGCTCGCCGGGCGATGCGGTGCATCGGCCAACAGCCGCAACACCGCCACGGCGCAAAATCATCCCTGTCATATGGTTTCGTATAACCATGAACCGCTCTAGCCGTCTATCCGACGATGATGATGTGCAGATTGCCGGGGCCGTGGGCGCCGAGCAGGAGCGCCTGGCCGATATCGGCCGAGCGCGACGGGCCCGTGACCCAGACAAGCGCGCGCGGCATGCTGCCGGCGCCACGCTCGGCGCGCAGTCTGTCCCACACGCTCTCATAGTCGCCGGCGATGTCCTTGGCCTCGAGGAGCACGATTTCGGTGAACGGCAGGAAGTTGAGCGTCGTCGGGTTCTCCGGTCCGGACATCATCACCAGCGTGCCGGTCTCGGCGACGCCGGCAAACGCCTTCGCGAACGACACCGCATCCTCCGGACGAGGCGCGCCACGGCGCGCTTTGATCTCCCTGTGGGCGCGCCAGTCAAGGCTTCCGATGTAAGGATCGCCGCCATGCACGAGATCGCCCGGCAGGTCGCGGCTCAGCAGGAATTCGCCGATGGCGGCGACCACCCCGCTCTTGTCCTCGACCCGCGCGGTTGTGGCGTCGGCGGCTTCCGCCATGGCGATGAACAGCTCGACCCGCTTGAAGGGGGCAAGCCGCGCGCGCTTCGGGATGGTGCCGCGCGGATGGTTCTCGATCCGCCCCTTGACGATGGCCCGGCGCGCATTTTCATCGCCGCGCACGCCGAGCGCACGGCGCAAGCCGTCGAGCACCGCCTGGCGCCGCTTTTCCGCGTTCATGACCGGCCCGCCTTTCTCTTGCGCCACAATTGCTGAAAGGTGCTCCCCTCGGGCGCCGGCAGGTCGCGGTGCCGGGTCCAGCCGCCGGCAAGCGGCAGTCTCTTGAGGCGCCCCCGGCGGCCGGCGAGCATGGCCAGCAAAGGCACGGCGATGTTGACCGCGGCGCGGTAGAGCCGCGGCCTTGTCGCGGCGAATTCCCACAGGCCCAAGCCCCAGCGCGCGCTTTTCGGCGAGAGATGCCGCTCGAATTCGCGCTCGCGCCAATGGCGCATCAGGTTCGGCAGCGGAATGCGCATCGGGCAGACGGATTCGCAGCGCCCGCAGAAGCTCGACGCATTGGGCAGGTGGCCTGCCCGATCGATGCCGATAAGTTGCGGCGTCAGCACCGCCCCCATGGGTCCCGGATAGACCCAGCCATAGGCGTGTCCGCCGACCGCCTGATAGACCGGGCAATGGTCCATGCAGGCGCCGCAGCGGATGCAGCGCAGCATGTCCTGAAACTTCGTCCCGATCATCGGCGTGCGGCCATTGTCGAGCACCACGACGTGATATTCCGCCGGCCCGTCCGGGTCGTCGGCGCGGCGCGCGCCGGTGGAAAAAGTGGTATAGACCGACAGCTCCTGGCCGGTCGCAGACCGCGCCAGCACCCGCAGGATGACGGTTGCGTCCTCGAGCGTCGGCACCATCTTCTCCAGGCTCGCCACGACGATGTGCACGCGCGGCAGAGACTGGGTGAGATCGCCGTTTCCCTCGTTGGTGACGATGACTGAGCTGCCGGTTTCGGCGATCAGCATGTTGGCGCCGGTGATGCCGACATCGGCGGCGAGAAATTTTTCGCGCAACACCGCTCGCGCCTCGCGCACCAGGGTTTCCGGCGCCTTGAGGTCGCGGTCGGCCGGCAGCCACGCATGCGCCCGCCGGAAGTCCGCTTCCACCTGTTCCTTGGTGACGTGAATGGCCGGCGCGATGATGTGGCTCGGGCTCTCGCCGCGGATCTGGATGATATATTCGCCGAGATCGGTCTCCACCGCCTCGATGCCATTGGCCTCAAGGTGCGCGTTGAGGCCGATCTCCTCGGCGATCATTGACTTGGCCTTGGTGACGGTCCGCGCCTTCGCCTGGCGGCAGATGTCGAGGACGATATCGCGCGCGTCCTCGGCCGTCGGCGCGAAATGCACTTGGCCGCCATTGGCCCGCACCTTCTCCTCGAAGCGCTCGTAATAAAGGTCGAGATAGTCGAGCGTGTGGTTCTTGATGTCGCGCGCCTCGTCGCGCAGCGTGTCGAACTCGGGCAGTTTGGCGACCGCCTTGCGGCGGCGCTCGACGAAGCCGCCGCCGCCGACGCGCAAGGCTCGCTGAAGCTCAGCGTCGGCGAGGGCGGCGCGGGCGTTGTCCTTGAAGGCGGCCGAGCGCGGCTGCATGGGCTGATCCGTCAGCGCCGCTCGGCGCCGATGGGCGGGGTATCGGTCATGCCGGCCAGCACCTCGGCGACGTGCCGCGCCTCGGCCACGCCTGCCTCGCGCTTCAGCTTGCCGGCGATGTTCAACAGGCAGCCGAGATCGCCGGCAAGCACCAGATCGGCGCCGGTCGCCGCGATGTCGGCGGTCTTGCGTGCGACCATGGCGTTGGAAATGTCGGAATATTTGACGCAGAAGGTGCCGCCGAAGCCGCAACAGGCTTCGCGCTCGGCAAGCTCGACAAGCTTCAGCCCCTTGACCTTGCGCAAGAGGGCCCGCGGCTGCTCGGAAATGCCGAGCTCGCGCAGCCCCGAGCAGGAATCGTGATAGGTGACGGTGCCGTTGTGGCTTGCCGCGACCTTCTTCAGGCCGCGCACGTCGACGAGAAACGAGACCAGCTCGTGGACCTTCTCGGCCAGCGCCGCGGCCTTGTCGCGCATCGCCGGGTCGTCGTCGAAAAGCCGCGGATAGTGCACCTTGAGCATGCCGGCGCAGGAACCCGACGGCGCAACCACGTAATCGAAGCCTGAAAACGCCTCGATCGTCTGCCGGGCCAGGCGCTCGGCGCCCCCGCGGTCGCCGGAATTGTAGGCCGGCTGGCCGCAACAGGTCTGCAGCCGGGGCACCTCGACCGTGCAGCCCGCCGCCTGCAGCAACTTGACCGCGGCGAAGCCGACGCTCGGCCGCATCAGATCGACGAGACAGGTGACGAACAGACCGACGCGCGGCCGGGATTGCGGCATGACAAACACCTGGACCCATGCGAGAAAGCGCGCGCCATCCGACCACCTCTGGCATATCCGGTCAACCGCAGATATGGTCGCCGCCGCCGCGCCGCTCATCCGGCGCCCGCGGCCCCACCCGCGATCCGCGATCATGGCAAGAAAGACCCGAACCTCAGACGAGAAACCCGCGACGGGCCTGTGGCGCGGCGTCGCCGACCATCCGCTGCGCGCGCAGCTCATCGGCGAGGTGCATGCGCGGCCCTTCTTCGGCATTGCGACCCCGCGGCGCATCGTCCACTACGCCTTCGTGACCGACGAGCGGCAGGGCGCCGAGGACCGCAAGCAGATCGCCGAACTCGCCCGCGGCCGCGGCCTCGACGAGCCCCGCCAGGCCAAGTTTGTGTGCCTTGAGCTGGGTCCGGTGCGGCTGCGCTGGGAGCAGCATACCGAGTTTACCAGCTACACCTTCGACACCGGCGTCAATGCCGGCGCGCCGTTTGGCCGCGCCGATTTCGCCGACGTTCTGCCCGGCGTCGCGCTTGCCGCGCCGGGGCCGTTGATCGCGGCGACCCAGGTCGCCCTTGTTGCCGCCGGCGGGGAGGACGGACTCGTCGGGCGGCTGTTCGATCCGGCGAGCCTATGCGTCGTCGACATCGATCGGGGGACGGCCCGCATCGCCACCGATTTCAGCGCCGGCCCCGGCGGCATGACGCGCATCCTGATCGAGGATGGCGGCCTCGGGGCGCAACGCTCAGGCGTTCTGGTGCAGCGCCTGATCGAGCTTGAGACCTACCGGCTGCTGGCGCTGATGGCGCTTCCGGAGGCGAACAGGCTGCAGCCGGTCGTGCGCCGGGTGGAAGCCGACCTTGCCGACATCATGGCGCGCATGCGCGATGCCGGCGGCTTCGAGGACAACCGGCTCCTGCTCGACCGCATCACCATGCTGGCGTCCGATCTGGAGGCGCAGGCGGCGGCAACCTCGCACCGCTTCGGTGCGAGTCGCGCCTATGGCGACATCGCCGACCAGCGCATCCGGGCGATCGGCGCCGAGCCGGTCAGCGGCCATCGCAGCTGGGAATCGTTCCTGCGCCGGCGCATGGGCCCGGCATTGCAGACCTGCCGCTTCGTCGAGGAGCGGCTCGCCACGCTGTCGCTGCGGCTGTCGCGCGCCGCCAATCTGCTGCGTACCCGGGTCGACATCGAGCTCGAGCAGCAGAACCGCAGCCTGCTCGAATCGATGAACCGCCGCGCCAAGCTGCAGCTGCGCCTGCAGCGCACGGTGGAGGGACTGTCGGTGGCCGCCGTCAGCGATTACGTGGTCGGGCTGATCGGCTATCTGATCGGCGGCATCAAGAGCGCCGGCATTTCCGTGCCCGAAGGCCTGATCGAGGCGCTCTCCGTGCCGGTGGTGGTGCTGGCCGTGTGGTGGGTGGTGCGGCGCGTGCGGCGGAGCTATGGCCAGCGCTCCTGAGCCTCATCCGCTCACGCAGGACAGGCGCGGCAGGCCGAGGCCGGCGTCCCAATAGGGCTCCGGCCCATAAATTCCGGCCAGATAGTCGATGAACACCCTGACCTTCAACGGCAGGAAACGGCGGCTCGGATAGACCGCGAACAGCGCCACCCGGCGCGACGAGCGGTATTGCGGCAAAATGACCTTGAGCTTTCCCGCCTTGAGCGCCGGACCGACGTCCCATGTCGAGCGCAGCGCGATGCCGACGCCGGTCAGCACCGCTTCGCGCACCACCTCGCTCGAATTGGTGTGAATGTTGCCGGAGACCCGCACATTGATCGGCCCCTCCGGCCCTTCCAGGCGCCACAGATCCTGGTTTATGGCGGCCAGGCAATTGTGCCGCGGCAGATCGGCAAGCGTGGTCGGCGCGCCGTGTTGCTGCAGGTAACCCGGCGCGGCGCAGATGACCCTGTTGTTCGGCGCAAGGCGCCTTGCGACCAGGCTCGAATCCTCCAATTCGCCGATCCGGATCGCCACGTCGAATCCCTCGCCGACGAGGTCGACGAGCTGGTCGGAAAGATCGAGACTGAGCTGCAGCTCGGGATTGGCGGCGAGAAACTCGCCGATATAGGGCGCGATATGCATGCGCCCGAACGAGGTCGGCGCGGTCACCTTCAGCATCCCCTTGGGGGCGGCGTTGCGCCGGGCGATGAAATTTTCCGCCTCCTCGACGCTTGCGAGAATGGCAACCACCCTTTCATAATAGCCCTGGCCGGTCTCGGTCGTCGCCAGACGCCGGGTGGTGCGCTGCAACAGCCGCGAGCCGAGCCGCTCTTCCATGCGACGGATGCGCTTGGAAACGACGGCGGGCGAGATGCCGAGTTCGCGGCTCGCCGCCGTCATGCTCCCGGCGGTCACGACCCGGGCGAAAATCTCCATATCCTGGATCGGAGTCATATTCTTTCTACGCCGGAAACAAAGATTATGTTATTGCCCAGTTTATCAAATATGCGCGTGTTTGCCACAGTTTCGACATATCTCTCCGCGTCAGGTTGCCGCTGATGTCCCGTCTCAGCATGCCCGCTCCCGACACGGGCGTTCTCGCCCGCCGCGACGAGATCGTGCGCCGGCTCAGCGCCATCGTTCCCGGCGAGGGGGTCATCGCGTCGGAAAACGAGATGCGGGTCTATGAATCCGACGGGCTCACCGCCTACCGGCAGCTTCCCTTCATCGTCGTGCTGCCTGAGACCACACGTCAGGTCTCCGAAATTCTCGGCTACTGCCATACCGAAGGCATCAAGGTCGTGCCGCGGGGCGCCGGGACCTCGCTTTCCGGCGGCGCCCTGCCGCTCGCCGACGGGGTGCTGCTCGGCCTTGGCAAGTTCAACCGCATCCTGGATGTGGATTTCGCCAATCGCTGCGTCACCGCCCAGCCGGG
Source organism: Hyphomicrobiales bacterium (assembly GCA_030688605.1). Taxonomy (NCBI): domain Bacteria; kingdom Pseudomonadati; phylum Pseudomonadota; class Alphaproteobacteria; order Hyphomicrobiales; species Hyphomicrobiales bacterium. The sequence continues at coordinate 14,295 of JAUYJB010000177.1, read as the reverse complement.
CGTGACCAACCTGGCGGTGACCGGCGCGGTGGCGCACCAAGGCTTCTATTACGCGCCGGACCCGTCGAGCCAGATCGCCTGCACCATCGGCGGCAACGTGGCGGAGAATTCCGGCGGCGTGCACTGCCTCAAATACGGGCTCACCGCCAACAATGTGCTGGGGCTCGAAATGGTGCTGATGACCGGCGAGATCGTGCGCCTCGGCGGCAAGCATCTCGACAGCGACGGCTACGATCTGCTCGGCCTGATGACGGGCTCGGAGGGCCTGCTCGGCGTCATCACCGAGGTCACGGTGCGCATCCTGAAAGCGCCCGAGACGGCACGCGCGCTGCTCATCGGCTTTGCGACCAGCGAGGACGCGGGGAACTGCGTCGCCGAGGTGATCGGCGCGGGCATCATCGCCGCCGGCATGGAGATGATGGACCGCCCGGCGATCCACGCCGCCGAGGAATTCGTCAATGCCGGCTATCCGCTCGACGTCGAGGCGCTGCTGATCGTCGAGCTCGACGGCCCGGAGGCCGAGGTCGACCATCTCATCAGCCGCGTCGAGGAAATCACCAAGCGCAACAAGGCGAGTTCTCTGCGGGCCTCGACCAGCGAGGAGCAGCGGCTCAAATTCTGGGCCGGACGCAAGGCGGCCTTTCCCGCCGTCGGCCGCATCTCGCCCGACTATTACTGCATGGACGGCACCAGCCCGCGCCACCGGCTCCCCGAGGTGCTGTCGGCGATGCGTGGCATGTCGGAGAAATACGACCTCCGCGTCGCCAACGTGTTTCATGCCGGCGACGGCAATCTGCATCCGCTCATCCTCTACGACGCCAACAAGCCGGGCGAGCTGGAACGCGCCGAGGCCTTCGGCGCCGACATTCTGAAGCTCTGCGTCAAGGTCGGCGGCGTCCTGACCGGCGAGCATGGGGTGGGCGTGGAAAAGCGCGACCTGATGGGCGAGATGTTCTCCGAGGACGATCTCAAACAGCAGCAGCGTGTCAAATGCGCCTTCGACGACAAGCAGCTCCTGAACCCCGGCAAGATGTTCCCGACGCTGCACCGCTGCGCCGAACTCGGCCGCATGCACGTCTCCGGCGGCAAGCTGCCCTTTCCCGACATTCCGAGATTCTGAGGCGGGCGATGGCCGACCGGCTCAAGCCCCGCGACGCCAGGCAAGTCGAGCAGGCGGTGGCCTGGGCGGCGGCCGAGAAGCGCCCGCTCGCCGTACTCGCCGGAGGAAGCAAGCGGGCGATTGGCCGTCCCGAACAGGCCGAGATCACGCTCGACGTCTCCGGCCTGACCGGCATCACCCTGTACGAGCCGGAGGAGCTGGTACTCTCGGCGCGCGCCGGAACGCCGCTTGCCGAGATCGAGGCGGCAATCGGGGAGAAGGGCCAGGAGCTCGCCTTCGAGCCGGGCGATCTCGGGCCGCTGTTCGGCGGCGAGCCGGGCAAGGCGACCATCGGCGGCGTCATCGCCGCCAACCTCTCCGGCCCGCGGCGCATCAAGGCGGGCGCCGCGCGCGACCATTTCCTTGGGCTTACCGCGGTCTCCGGGCGCGGTGAGACGTTCAAGTCCGGCGGCCGGGTGGTCAAGAACGTCACCGGCTACGATCTCGCCAAGGGGCTCGCCGGCTCCTGGGGCACGCTCGCGGTGATGACCGATGTCACGCTCAAGGTGCTGCCGGCGGCGGAGACGGCGGCAGGCGTCGTCCTTACCGGTCTTGGCGCCGACGCGGCGGCAAAGGCGATGAGCGCGGCCATGGGGTCGGCCTGCGACGTGTCGGGCGCGGCGCACCTGCCGGCCGAGGTCGCCGCCCGCTCGGCGGTCGAGACCGTCCGCGGCGGCGGCCGATCCCTCACAATCCTGCGCCTGGAAGGCTTCGGCCCGTCCGTCGCCTCGCGGGTCGAGAAGCTGAAGCAACTGCTCAGGCCGTTCGGCGCGGCCGGGCAGCTCGGGGCCGACGATACGCGGCGGCTGTGGCGCGAGGTGCGCGACGTGAATTACTTCACCGCCGATCCCAAGCGTCCGCTGTGGCGGCTTTCGGTGCCGCCGCTCGAAGGCGGAAAGGTCGCGGCGCGCATCCTCGAACAGGCCGAAGGCCAGTGCCTGTTCGACTGGGCCGGCGGTCTCGTCTGGCTCGAGCTTGCGCCCAGCGCGGATGCCTGCGAGCCGGTCGTGCGCGGCGCGCTCTCCGAGACCACCGGCCATGCAACCCTGATCCGCGCCGAACCTGCCGTGCGCGCCGCCGTGCCGGTGTTCCAACCGCAGCCAGCGTCCCTCGCGGCGCTCACCCGGCGGCTCAAGGAAAGCTTCGATCCGGCCGGCATCCTCAATCCCGGCCGCATGTATGCCGGCGTGTGAGGGCCCATGCAGACGCTTTTCACCGACGAGCAGCTCCAGGACCCCGGCATCGCCGAGGCCGACGGAATCCTGCGCAAATGCGTCCATTGCGGCTTCTGCACGGCGACCTGCCCGACCTATGTGCTGCTCGGCGACGAGCTCGATAGCCCGCGCGGGCGCATCTACCTCATCAAGGACATGCTGGAGAAAGGCCGGCCGGCCGATGCGGGCTTGGTCAAGCATATCGACCGCTGCCTGTCCTGCCTTGCCTGCGTGACCACCTGTCCCGCCAGCGTCGACTACATGCATCTCGTCGACCACGCCCGCGCCCATATCGAAAAGACCTATCGCCGGCCGCTCTTCGACCGTTTCATCCGCGCCTTCCTGGCGCGCGTGCTGCCCGACCCCAAGCTGTTCGGCTGGGTGACGAAGGCGGGCAGCCTCGCGCGGCCGCTGCGCTTTATCTTCGCGCCGATACCGGGGCTGAAGCGCATCGCCGCCATGCTGGAGATTGCGCCCAAGCGCCTGCCGGCCGCCGCCGCCGCGCTGCCGGCCCTATCGCCCGCCGAAGGCAAGGCCAAAGCCCGCGTCGCCCTGCTGTCGGGCTGCGTCCATCCGGTGCTGCGGCCCGACCTCAACGAGGCGACCATCCGCCTGCTCAATCGCCACGGCGCGGACGTGGTCGTTCCCGACGGCGAGGGCTGCTGCGGCGCGGTGGTCCATCACATGGGCCGGGAGGACGAAGCCCTCGCGCTTGCCCGGCGCAATGTCGATGCCTGGATAAGGGAGATCGAAGGCCAGGGCCTCGACGCCATCATCGTCAACGTTTCCGGCTGCGGCACCACGGTGAAGGATTACGGCCACATGCTGCGCCTCGATCCGGCCTATGCCGAGAAGGCGGCGAAGGTCTCGGCGCTGGCCAGGGACATCACCGAATTCATCGGCGAAATAGGCCTTCTCGCCCCGGTGCGACATTCCGAACTGACCGTCGCCTATCACTCCGCCTGCTCGATGCAGCACGGCCAGAAGATCACCACCCTGCCGAAACGGCTTCTCGTTGAGGCCGGCTTTCGCGTCCGCGACGTGCCGGAAGGGCATCTGTGCTGCGGCTCGGCCGGCACCTACAACATGCTGCAGCCCGAAATCGCGCGCCGGCTTCGCGACCGCAAGGTGAGGAACATCGAGGCGGTCACCCCGGACCTGATCGCCACCGGCAATATCGGCTGCATGACCCAACTCGGGCCCGCGACCGCCATCCCCATCGTCCATACGCTGGAGCTTCTCGACTGGGCGACCGGCGGGCCGCGGCCGGCGGCGCTCGGATTGACGGGATGAGCGGCAGTTCGTTCCAGTATTTGAAAACAAAAACTCCTTTCCTCTTTGCGCCGCCCGCATTGCCCTAGACTACACGCGCATCGTGACCGTTTCGCTCTAGCCACGGGGCCGGCTGGCGCCGAGGGGACGCAGGACCATGACCGCCGCCACATCGGGGCGCGACCGCCGCGAAATCGTCCCGGGCGTTTCGATCACCGCGGCGCCGGGGTCGCGCCATGACGAGATCCTGACGCCCGAGGCCCTTGGCTTCGTCGCCGAGCTGCAGCGCAGGTTCGAGGCGCAGCGGCGACGGGGGAAATCTCGCGCGCCCAGATCTGGCAGTGGCTGCACCACAAGGCCAAGACCGCGGGCGGCGAGCGCGTGACCGAGGCCTGGGTCGAAAAGCTGATCGAAGACGAGATGAAGAAGCTGCGCCAGATGCTCGGCGCCGAGGCTTTCGAAAGCGGCCATTTCGCCGACGCCATCGAGATCTTCGAGCAGGTCTCCTTCGGCCCCGAGTTCATCGACTTCCTGACCCTGCCGGCCTACCGCAGAATCGTCTGCAACCCTCCTTGCCGGTCAAAGAGCGCGCTTTTCTGTTGCCGCGATTCCTTTTCTTAGGCGTCGCTTCCGGGCTTCACCCGGCATCGGATTTTCTTAAGTCCCGGTCGCGTCCTGCGGTAGCGTCGGATCACTTCAACTTTCCTGGGCGGCAACGCTCTCGGCCCATGTAGCCCGGATGGAGCGGCAGCGTAATCCGGGACCGGTCTCGTTGTCGCGCCGGTTGCCCTGGATTTCGCTAATGCTCCATCCAGGCTACGCTTGCTGTGATTGGATGAACCCCAAAACCGCGCGCACTCGCAAGACCGAAGACGATGTCTGCTGACCCATGGTTTCATTTGACTGTTGGTTCATTCAAGTCACGCTAATGCGCTTCTTCCCAGTTCGCCGCCGCGTGGGCATCGACGATGAGGGGGACGGAGAGTTTTATCGCCGGCTCCGGCGCCTCCTCCATGATCTTCTTGGCGAGGTCGATGGTCTTTTCGACCTCGTCCTCCGGCGCCTCGAACACCAGCTCGTCGTGGACCTGCATCAGCATCCGCGCCTTCAGCTTCGCCTTCTCGAGCGCCGCCGGCATGCGGATCATGGCGCGGCGGATGATGTCGGCGGCGGACCCCTGCAAGGGCGCGTTGATCGCCGCCCGTTCCATGAAGGCGCGCATCTGCGGGTTCTTGGTGTTGATCTCCGGATAGTGCGCCTTGCGGCCGAACAGCGTCGCGACGAAGCCGTGCTTGCGGCAGAAGGCCTTGGTCTCCTCGACATAGTCGCGGATGCCGGGAAAGCGCTCGAAATAGGTCTTGATGTATTCGGCCGCCTCGCCGCGCGGGATGCCGAGCTGGGCGGCGAGCCCGAATGCGGAGATGCCGTAGATGATGCCGAAATTGATCGCCTTGGCGCGCCGGCGCACCTGCGGGTCCATGCCCTCGACGGGAACGCCGAACATCTCGCTCGCCGTCATGGCGTGGATGTCGAGCCCATCCGCGAAGGCTTTCTTCAGCGCCGCGATGTCGGCCCAGTGGGCGAGCACGCGCAGCTCGATCTGGCTGTAGTCGGCGCTGATGAGCTTGTGGCCCTTCTCGGCGACGAAGGCGGAGCGGATGCGCCGTCCTTCCTCGGTGCGCGCCGGGATGTTCTGCAGGTTGGGATCGGAGGACGACAGCCTGCCGGTGGTCGTCGAGGCGAGCGCGTAGGAGGTGTGCACGCGCCCGGTCTCAGGGTCGATATGGGCCGGCAGCGTGTCGGTATAGGTCGATTTGAGCTTGGAGAGCTGGCGCCAGTCGAGAAGCCGCTGCGGCAGCGGGTGGCCCTGGGCGGCGAGATCCTCCAAGACGCCGGCGCCGGTCGCCCAGGCGCCGGTCTTCGTCTTCTTGGCCCCTTCAAGACCCATCTTGCCGAACAGGATGTCGCCGATCTGCTTCGGAGAGCCGGGGTTGAAGGGCTCGCCGGCGAGCTTCTCCAGTTCCGCCTCGATTGAGCTGAGCTTCTGCGCGAACTCGCCGGAAAGCCGCGCCAGCATCTGGCGCTCGATGCGCACGCCGTCGCGCTCCATGCGCGCCAGGGTCGCGACCATCGGCCGCTCAAGGGTCTCGTAGACCGTGGTCATGGACTCGGCGGCAAGGCGCGGCTTGAGCACCCGGTAAAGCCGCAAGGTGACGTCGGCGTCCTCGGCGGCGTAGGCGGTGGCGGCGTCGATGGCGACGAGGTCGAAGGTGACCCTCGCCTTGCCGGTGCCCGCCACGTCCTTGAAGGCGATCGGCGTGTGGCCGAGATGTATTTGCGACAGCTCGTCCATCCCGTGGCCGTTGCGGCCGGCGTCGAGCACATAGGAAAGAAGCATGGTGTCGTCGTAGGGCTTGATCTCGATGCCGTGGCGCGCAAGCACCAGCCAGTCATATTTCAGGTTCTGGCCGACCTTGAGAACGGCTTCGTTCTCCAACAGCGGCTTGAGCCTGGCGAGCGCCTCCTTCAGCGGGATCTGCTGCAGCGGCCCGCCGTCGCCGTCAAGATCGAGGCCGTCGCCCTTGCGGTGGCCGAGCGGCACGTAGCAGGCCCTGCCGGGGGCGAGCGCCAGCGACACGCCGACCAGGTCGGCCTGCATGGCGTCGAGCGAGGTGGTCTCGGTGTCGACGGCGATAAGGCCCGCCTCGAAACCTTCGGCGATCCAGGCATCGAGCTGCTCCACCGTCGCCACCGTTTCATAAGCGGTGTTGTCGACCGGCTGGCTCGCAGCCTCGGCGCGCCTGGTCGTGACCAGCGCCTGGGGCGTGTTCTCGACGCCTTTCCGCGCCGTCTTTGCGGCGGGTTTGGCCACGGGTTCGGGCGCCGCCGCGGCGACCGCAACCTTGGACGATTTGCTGCCGGCGGCAAGCTTGGCATCGGCCTCGATATCGGCAGGGTCGGCGCCGGTTGCTTCCGCGACCCGCCGGGTGAGCGTGTTGAACTCCATCGCCTTGCAGAAGGCGATCAGCCGCGCCGGATCGACGGTGCGCACGGCAAGCTCCGGCAGCGGCGTTTCGAGCGGCACGTCCTGCTTCAATTCCGCGAGTCTGCGCGAGACGCGCGCCTGCTCGGCAAATTCAATCAGGCTTTGGCGCCGCTTCGGCTGCTTGATCTCCCCGGCGCGGGCAAGCAGCGTCTCCAGATCGCCATATTCGGCGATGAGCTGGGCCGCGGTCTTGACGCCGATGCCGGGGACGCCGGGGATATTGTCGGTCGAATCGCCCGACAGCGCCTGCACCTCGACGACCTTTTCCGGCGGCACGCCGAAGCGCTCGGCAACCTCCGCCTCGCCGATCACCCGGCTCTTCATGGTGTCGAGCATGGAGACTTTCGGTCCCACCAATTGCATCAGATCCTTGTCGGAGGCGACGATGGTGACGTTGGCGCCCTTCTCGGCGGCCTCGCGGGCATAGGTGGCGATGAGGTCGTCGGCCTCGAAGCCCTCCTGCTCGACGCCGGCGACGTTGAACGCCTTGACCGCGTCGCGGATGAGGCCGAACTGCGGCACCAGATCCTCCGGCGGCTCGGGGCGGTGGGCCTTGTATTCGGGGTAGATGTCGTTGCGGAAGCTCCTGCCCGAATAATCGAAGACGACGGCGATGTGGGTTGGCTTTTCGCCGCCGTCGGCGTCGCGCAGCAGCTTCCACAGCATGTTGCAGAAGCCGGCGATGGCGCCGACCGGAAGCCCGTCGGAGGTCCGCGTCAGGGGCGGCAGGGCGTGATAGGCGCGGAAGATGTAGGAGGAGCCGTCGACCAGAATGACATGGTCGCCGGACTTGATCGGAACGGATGGGGCTTCGTCGCTCATGCAGGCGACTATGCCATGAGCGCCCCCGCTTTGTACCCCTTGTGTTGGCCCTTGGGGGGCGCGGTCAGGCGGCCGCGCGCAGCCTAAGCCCGCCCGCCTCCAGCCGCGCCCATTGCGGCCGGACGAAGAGGTAGCGCGCCGGCGTGCCCCGCACCATCAGATGCAGGATCAGCGGGCCGGTGACGCCGGCCGCCGTGACGGTCAACGAGATAAGGCCGAGATCGGAAATCACGCCGACCCTCAGAAGCACGATCCGCGTTGCCGCCATGAACAGTGAGAAGGCGAGATAGACGATGAGCGAATGCTCGCCGCAATAACGCAGCAGGTCGAACAGGCGCAGGCGCGCGAGAAGCGCCGAGGCAACGACCACCGCGGCGGCGCCGGCAAAGCCGAGCGCCAGGCTGACGAAGGGCAAAACGGCCCAGCCCGTCATGACGAACGTGGCGTTGACGAAGGCCCACAGGGCAAGCCCGCCAAGCGCCGGCGCCGGCCGTTTCTGCGCCCACCGGGCGAGGCGGAAGACGGTGGCGGCCATCGCATAGCCGATATAGAAGAAGACGAAGCGCTGCGCGAACTCGTCGATCACCGTCGATCCGGTCTCGACCGGCGCGATCTCGAGGCCGGCGAGGATGAGGAAGGCGACCCACCAGGGAACGCCGCGCACAAGCTTGGCGACGACGAAAAAGATCGGCAGAAGGTAGATGAACCACAGCGTGCCGAAGGGTTCGACATAGGCGAGAAGATAGGCGAGCGCCAGGCCGCCGAGCCCCCCGTCGGCGATCTGGCCCGGCGCCCGCAAGGCGAACTGGATCGTGACCCAGAGCGCGTAGAAATAGGCGAAGTGGGCGACCTTGCGGTCGAGATAGTCGCGCCGGTCGCGGTCGATGACCTGGGCGAGGAACAGGCCGGCGAGGAGGAAGAAGTCCGGCATGCGGAACGGCCGCGCGAACTCGACCAGGCCGTTCATCCAGCTCGCCTGGCCGGCCGCCGCCTCGACGCCCAGCGTCGAGTGCATCATCACCACCATGACGATGCAGAAACCCTTGGCGTAATCGACCCAGGCGACCCGTCCTGGCACAGTCGGTCCCGGCATGGCGCAGAATCCTTGATTCGACCTGTTCCGGCATCACATTGTGCAAGGGCCGGGCCGGACGCTTGCGCCGGCGCCGTTCACGCCGCATATGGCGGTGGAACGAAATCCACTCGAATCGAACCGGATTTCGCTCTTGTCTTTTTGTTTGAGCAAGTTCTGGTCGCAAAACCGGTTCCCACTCTTGCGGAACATGCTCTGGCGGATTGTCGCGCCGCGACCGATCGGTTATGGTCCCCCCTCTGCCACGCACCCGTAGCTCAGTTGGATAGAGCGCTGCCCTCCGAAGGCAGAGGTCACAGGTTCGAATCCTGTCGGGTGCGCCAAATTTTCCCTTAAAGACCAGATATTTACGAAGGTGCGCCGCACCGTTCCTGTTTCGTGCTTTACATATTGGGACAAATTTGGGACACTCGCTCTCGGTTTTTCGGAGCGGTCCCATGGCTACGATCAGCAAGCGCGCAGGCGGACAGTGGCAGGTGAAGGTTCGCCGCAAGGGCTGGCCGCCGCAATCGGCGACCTTCCCGACGAAGAAGAAGGCCCAGGACTGGGCGCACCGGATCGAAAGCGAAATGACGGCCGGTCATTTTGTGGACCGCTCCGCGGGGCAGCGCGCGACGCTCAAAGAGCTGATCGAGCTCTATCTGAAAGAAGTGACCGACAAGCGCCCCGGCGAATCCTCGCGTGTCGCCGAGCGCGCACGGCTTGAGCGCTTCCTGCGCGCAGAAACCGAACTCTGCGCCCATGCCGTCGCCAACCTCACCCCGGAGCATTTTGAAGGCTACCGCGACCGTCGCCTGGCCGGGCGCCTGAAGAGCGGCAAGACGATCGCGCCGGGGACGGTCAGGCGCGAGCTGACCATGCTCAAACGGGTCATCGACTACCGCAAGCGGCGGCTCGGGCTAATCGTGAACCCCGTCAACACCGAGGACGTGGCACGGCCCGCCGTCAACGACGAGCGCGACGTGCGGCTTTCGCAGGACGAGATCGCCCGCCTGCTGGACGCCTGTTCATCGGCGCGCGGCGCCTGGCTCCGGCCGTTTGTCGAACTCGGCTTCGAGACCGGCGCGCGCCGGGGCAGCCTCCTCGCCCTCAAATGGGAGGATGTCGATCTTTCCGGCCGGTCGGTCCTGCTGCGCGGCGTCAAGAACAGCCGCAGCCCGGAGAAGATCATCGATCACAGCGTCGCGCTGTCCCCGCGCGCTATCGAGATATTGAAGGCCCTGCCCCGCAGCCTTGACGGAAGGGTGTTCCCGATCACGGCCAACGCTTTCCGCCTCGCCTTCAACCGCGCGCGCAAGAAGGCCGGCCTTGAGCATTTCCGGTTCCATGACACACGGCACGAGCGGGTTTCGACGCTGGTCGAGGCGGGCTGGTCCGACACGGCCGTCATGGCGCTGTCCGGCCACAAGGACCCGAAGTCGCTCAAGCGCTACGCCAATCTCAGAAGCGAGCACCTGGCCGACGAGCTCGCCAAGCTCTCAAAGCCGCGCGGCGGGAAAAACCGGAACACGCAGCGTGCTTGATCCCGCGCGCGCTATAGCGCTCTATAGCCCTTGGCGGTGCGCATCGACAAAGGCTTCCAGATCCTTGACCGCGAAGAAGGTGCGCCGGCCGATCTTCGTCACCACCGGCCCCCTGCCCTTATAGACGAGGTCCTGCAGCGCCCCCACGGTCATGGACAGCGCATAGGCCGCGCCCTCATAGTCGAGGAGCAGCCGCGCCTTCCCGCCTTCCCGGAAGTCTTTTGCCGTGTGCCGGGTCATGCCCTGAGCATAACGGCACCGTCCCGCAAACGGCAGACTATCGCCGCAAAGCGCCTTTCCCCGATCCTCCGGCCCCCACTCTCTCCGCGAACACAATGTTTGTCATAACGCTTTGGCCCCGCCACACGCTCTCCTTGCCAAGCCGTCTTCCGGTATTTCGGCGTGCACAGAAGCCGATGGGAGAGCGCTTATGGGAAGGGTCAGCCTGTCAGGGGCGGCGCTTTTTTCATAAGACTGGGTGGATCGGTTTTCATAAAGGCGCGGAACACGCCTTCCATGCAGAGGAAGCTCCATTGCCGGACGGAAAGGTGCTCTCCCTTTCCTCTGAATTCTTGAGTCCTGTAATTCTGTGACTCTTTTGACGCCCCTGGATTCCGCAGCTTGCAGGGCCATTGCTGTTGATGATGCCGGGCGAAGAGCGGCTGGCACAGCGCAATCAGCAGGCCGGTGCAGAGCCTTGAACGCGCGCCGCGCACCACTTGCGTATGGATATAGCCCTCGCGCTCCAGCAGGCGCAGATAGCGCTGGATCGTGCGGCGCGAGCGGCGCAGCGCGTTCATCAGGTAGGTGACGGTGATTTCGGTGAAGCGCCCCGCCCTGTTCTGCCGGTAGATGACTTCGGCGAGCTTGCGGGCAAGCCGCCGCGCCCCGTCGGTCAGGTTGCTGTCGTTCTCAAGCGTCGCCGAGAGCGCGGGCACATAGGCGCCCGTCTCTTCCGGCCGCGCATGGCGCGGACGCTCATCCAGGCTGTAGCGGTGGCAGGTTTGCAGCGAGCGCTCACGGCGCGCCGTTCTCTCCGGTGAAGGACCGGGTTGATCGGCCTGCGACCTGGTCGGCTCTGTTGCCGGACGCGGTGGCGGGCTTCCAGCGATCCGCTCCTTCAAGGCGCGGTGCGCCTGCACCATAAGCTCCGATTCGCTCGGAATGTGGGTATTCAGCATCGTTGTTTTCTCCTTTCGGTTGGAGAAAACCCGCGGAAAATCAGGCAATACAAAATCGTTGCAAGAAGTTCTTGCATTAACGATCTTTATTTGAGATATTCGGATTAGGAATTTTGTTTATTTTTGAATATCTCAGGATATTTTTAGCCCGCTTCGGCGGGTTTTCTTTTTGTCTATGTCATTAAATACACCAATTGATTAGATATAATTCGTCGCGATCTGAATAGATCATCTGAAATTGTGGGAAATATTGACTTCCAGATCAAGTCTGTTCTCCAAACTAAGGCCAGCCGCGCCGTATCGCGCAGACAGTTGCGCGGAGATATTGCGGTTGCTCGCCTTCCCCGGCGCGCTTGATTCGAATGTTGTGCTGGTTGTATCGGCCTAACGGCGTCCGGCGAGATCGCCTTCAAGCTCGGCCGTGCGCTGTTCGATAAAGTCTCTCACCTCGTCCACCATCTTACGGCGGGTCGAGGCGCAAGCCGCCTTGAAGCGTGTGTGGGCGCTTTCGGGCAGATCGATCGTCAGCCGCACGATCGCTTCCAGGGTCCGTGTTTCCGTGTCTGCGGCTTTGCTGGTTTCTGTGTTTCCGTGCTTCTGTGGCGCAGCAGAATCGTCTTTCCGCCGATCCGGGTTTCCGTGTTTCTGTGAAACTTGGTTTCCGCCATCACGGACTTCCGTGCTTTCGTGTTCACGGGATTCCGCCTTCCTGCTTTCACGCTTTTCCGCCTTTGCGGTGATCTTCCTTCGCCTTTCGAGTGCCCGGCCGGTGTCCTCGAACGCCGCGATCTCTTCAGGCGTCGGCTGCCGCGCGGGTTTTTTCGCGCCGGTGAATGTCTTCGTACTCATCGAACTTCAACAACTCCTTGCTCAGTTTTCTAATTTCCTTCGCGGCGGGGCCCACCGGCGCCCATTCGAAAATCGTTTGCCCGACCGTCAGCGCCTCGGCGAAGGCCACGCGGTTATGAATCTCTGTCTTCAGAATGGGAATGCCGGCGTCGGCGGCGTAGTCTTTCGCTTCGCGCCCGATCACCGTGTTTCTGTGTTTCCGGGAAACCAGAAAGGCGGCTTCCAGGTTTTCCTTGAGCGCGCGGCCGTTATGGATGCCTTCAAGCGTTTCCGCCGCAGCCCAGAGCGAGGCACCACCGGGCTCGATTGGCACGATCACCAGGTCGGACGCGATTACCACTGAATGCGCGATGTCCTGGCCGCGCGCGGGGCCGTCAATGATCGTGTGCGTGTAATCGGCGGCAAGCGCCATCGCATCGCGGGCCATGCGCGGGCGGGCGAGGGAGGCCACGGTGAACGGCGTGTCCTCGCGCAGCGTCGCCCATTGCGCCGCCGTTTGCTGCGGATCGGCGTCGATCAGCAAGACTTTCCTGCCCGCTGTCGCGAGCGCCGCTGCCGTATTGATCGCCAGCGTCGTCTTGCCCACACCACCTTTTTGATTGAGAAATGAAATAATCATACGCAGAGTATAAAAGAAACATTCTGCAATACAGAAACACAGAAATACTTTTATCCACAAATACAGCGCTTTCGTTCAGTATCATCGAGATTGCGATCTATCTGCGTGCCAAGCTCGAAGAGATGCGAGACTTGCAAAATTCTTATTGCAGGGCCTCGGTGGCGCGCGCCGTGGCGGTGAATCCGGCTATCTCATGGACCACCGGCAGCGCGAATTTCTCCCTTCGCGATCTTTTCCTGCATTGCCGCAACTGGTTGAGCGCGCCCCTCGCTCCGCTCCGGACCGGGCTCTCGTGAACCGAACCCCTGTGTCGCCTGCGGCACAGCAGCGTTTCGGCCGTTCGGCTTCGATCCCGCGCGCGAAAACGGGTACGCCCTGGGCGCATTGCTGAGCCGCATCCGTGCCGCTCGTGCAGTGGAATGATCACGGCTTTGGCCCTGCCATATCGAGCCGTCTCCGTTTCGCTGTTCCTCAGTCAACGACGCAAGCCTGGCCGGGCGCGGCGCGCGGTCAATGGCCGCCCGCACCATCCGCCTTCGCTGAAGCTCCGGCTGACCGTGTTGGCCATGAGCCCGTCGCTCCTTTGCGCCATTGTGCGAAGCGCAAAGGCGTTTCGCTCCGTGCTGACCGCCCGCCTTATCCGCCCGTCCGTCTTCTTTCGCGTCGTGAGGAACATCAGCGAAAGGAGACAGATCATGACGAATAACAAGTCAAAGCAGGACATCTATTCCCGCATCACCAACCAGATCGTTGCCGCGCTGGAGCAGGGCGTGAAACCCTGGACCCAGCCGTGGAACGCCGCCCATGCCGCAGGGCACGTGTCGCGCCCGCTGCGCCATAACGGCCAGCCCTATGCCGGCATCAATGTGCTCACCCTGTGGTGCTCGGCGATGGAACGGCACTATGCCGCGCCAATATGGATGACGTTCAAGCAGGCGCTTGAGCTCGGCGGTCATGTCCGCAAAGGCGAGAAGGGCAGCCCCGTCGTTTACGCCAACACCTTAGTGCGCACCGAGGAAGGCGATAACGGCGAAGACGAGGAGCGCGCGATCCCGTTCCTGAAAGCCTACACGGTCTTCAACATCGAGCAGATCGAAGACCTGCCCGCGCATTACTATGCGCCCGCGAACGCCGAGCCGAACCCCGATCAGCGCATCGCCCATGCGGAAGGCTTCTTCACAGCCACCGGCTTCGATATCCGGCATGGCGGCGATAGCGCATTTTACGTGCCGTCGCTGGATTACATTCAGATGCCGCCCTTCGAGGCATTCCGCGACGCGCAATCCTATTACTCGACCCTCAGCCATGAGGCCACGCATGCGACCCGACACGAAAGCCGGCTCGACCGCGACTTCGGGCGCAAGCGCTTCGGCGACGAAGGCTACGCGACAGAAGAACTGGTCGCCTTATCTTGACAGTCTGCACCGACTCTCAGCGTCCTGCTGACGTCGATGCGACAGGACTGACGGAGGCGCTATCCAGGCCGGCCGCAGCGCTCCCACATAGCTGGCGGAGGC
>JAUYJB010000176.1 GCA_030688605.1 Hyphomicrobiales bacterium | reverse complement strand
CCGCAGATCATTGCGGCACTGAAGCGCTGCTGCCGGGAATTGAAGGGTAGGCTCACGCTGGCCGACATCCTACAGCGCATCGAGGACGGCCGCCCTGGCCCAGAGGAAGCCTGGTCGATGATCCCGCGCGATGAAGCATCGAGCGCATTCTGGACCGGGGAGATGCGCGAGGCGTATGGGGCAGCCGCTCCCCTTATTGCCGAGGGGGAGAACGTCCAGGCGCGCATGGCATTCCTCGAGCGATATCGGGTGTTGGTCCAGCAGGCGCGCGATGCGCGGATGCCGGTGACGTGGGAATTCACGCCCGGCACGGACAAGAGCGGGCGCGAGCTCATGATCCTCGACGCCGCGCAGAAAGGGCGCATCAGCGTGCGCGCCGCGCAGGATTTGCTGCCGCACCACCGAGAGGACGAAGGTCTGAATGCGCGCCTCCTCGCGCTCGCGCATGGCGCAATCGACACCACTGGCCGCGTGCGCCAACTAACGGATAAAGCCGCATGACCGATCTTCTCGATTCCAGCGTCGTGCCGGGCAACACCTTGGCGGGTGGGACGGACGCACCGGCCGGCGCTGGATCTTCCGAGAACGCGCCGATTGAATGCTTCGCGCGCATCCAAGCTACTGCGCTCGATCAGGGCGCGCGGCATCGGCACGAGGTAGAACTGGTGGCGAATCTCGAAACGCACGCGAAGCGCGCCTGGTACATCGATGGCGAAGGCGGTGTTCGCGCGAAACGCGGCGACGAGGCAGCGGAAAGGCTTCGGCGCGAAGTGTGGGCATTGCTCAAGGCACGCGAGAAAGACGTCGAGCCGATGCAGGAGGCGCTGCTGTGAGTGCCGCCGCGCGCGGTGCTGCCGGATTTCTCTATCGCAACGTGCGCAATCGGTGGCGTAAGCAGCGAGAGGCCGAGCGCGCCGCAGTTGGCCTGAAGCGAGAGCGACAAACTTTTCAACGGCGGGCAACCGCAAGGAGCTGAGCAATGGAATCGGTGCAGACGGGAACGGGAAAGATGAACGGGAAGGACAAGAAGGCGGCAGGGCGCAAGGACAAGCGCAACCAGCCCGCAGTGATCGAGGTCGCGAAGCTGCGGGAGGACCTCACCAAGCTGAAGCGGCTGAAGACTGCGCTCGACGAGGCGTCGGAAGACTTCAACGGCGCCGTCACGAAGTCGGCAGAGAAATCCGGGCTGCTCTCCTCGGTGGTGCGCAAGGTGGTTAACGCCTACACCGGCGAGAATTTCGAAGAGGAGCACCGGAAGGTAGAGCAAATGTCGCTTGCCTTCGAGGAGATCGCCAAGGCTTGAGCAATCGCGGCTATCTCGTGGATCGGTGTCCGCGATGCCTCGCGTGGATGCGCCGCGCCACGCCAGAGCAGCATGGAGCCTTGCAGGCCGTGCTGGAGGACATCGCGCGGCAGTTGCCGTGGCCGCCCGGATCGACGGACCTGCACGGCGTTCCGACCTGGTGGGAGCTCCTCATCGCCGCGTTTGATCGCCTGCAGAAGCGCGAGGCTGTTCTGCTGCCGGCGATTGACGGCGAGGGCTTCGACGGCAACGGTATGGACTTTGTGCGCGGGCCGCGGCGCCGGCGGAACGTGAACAGCGTCGAGATCAGCGAGATTATCGAGTACGCCCGGGCCTTCGGCGTCGAGCGCGGCGTAGTCTTCCGGGAGTTCGAGCAGAAGGAACGGAGAGCGGCATGACCATCGAGCAGCTCATCGTTCTCGCTCTATTCGCCGCGGTGATGGCCGCCTACTGGTGGCTGTGCGGCGGCGACGACTGGCCGGACGAGTAGGGAGAGCAGCGTGACTGACGGAGACTCTACGCATGAAGATTAAAAGGAAGTCGGCGGCAAAGCGCAACACGGCGGATTGCCTTCGCCGCGCGGCCGAGATCGTCCAATGGTCCGTTGATGTCCAGCCGTTGGTCTCGGCGGAACAGATTGCTGAATCAAGCGAAGTATGCCGCGCGTTGCTGCGGGTTGCGCGTCGCTATGACTCGCCGCGACCGCGCGCACGCAAGAAGGCGACCTGATGCTCTCCCTCGGCGCGAAGCTCATGCAGATCGCCGGCCTCGCCGGCACGAAGGACGTTGACGAGCGGACCTCGGAGTTCATCGAGAACATGCTGGTGCTCACCGACGGCGGCAAGCGCACGTCGCATCTCTCCGAGGGGCGGGTGAAGTGGATCGAGGACATCCACGAGAAGCACTTCGGGAAGGCGCAGGGCTGACGCCATGAGTCCCACCGAGCGCACGCTGAAATATCTTCGGGCGCAGGGCTACACGGCGGCCATTACCGAGCGTTGGAACACGTTCGCGAAGATCAGGCAGGATCTGTTCGGCATCGTGGACGTTCTGGCCGTCAAACGAGGCGAAACCCTAGCTGTGCAATGCACGAGCGCCACGAACGTTGCCTCCAGGGTGACGAAGATCGCCGAGCACGAGAGCACGCCGAGGCTTCGCGAGGCTGGCTGGCGCATCCATGTACACGGCTGGACGAAGGGCAGGCGTGGCGGGCCGCGCGTTGTGGACTGTTCATGAAGCGCTTCGAGCCGGCGCGGTTGATCGTCTTTGAGGGCGGCGACTTCGCATGGCTCGGCATTGGCGAGCGCTTCCTCGCATGGGGCGATCAGGTGGTGCTTGGGAGCTACGGCATCGAGTTACCGGAGGAGCACCAGTTCGGGATACCGATGTCTGAAATCAGGTATGCCGAGCGCGCGCCGGGCAGGGTTGCCCTCACGATACTAGGCGAAGCGTGTTCCAAGGCGAACAGC
>JAUYJB010000175.1 GCA_030688605.1 Hyphomicrobiales bacterium | reverse complement strand
CCCGGATTGCGCCAATAGGTCTTCCATCCATCGTCGAGGCGGATTTCGACGCCCGCGAACAGGTCCGGCCCGTTCGCGGTCGGCACCTGGCCGGCGATCAGGCGGGCGCGCGAGAACAGGCCCTCATCCCAGGCCGACGCGGTCTCCGCGCGGACCCCGGTCGAGGCAGCCAGGACGATGATCAGCGCTGCGGCCCGCCATGCCGCCGTGACGGCAAGGCGCGCGGCGCGTGCACTATTCCTTCTCATGGCCCTTATTGTAGGGATGACGGATGGAAATTTCGATAACAAGGGCGCAGCCCCTCTTCAAAGCTGCGTGAATGGCAAATTCGTCGCGATACCTCCCATCGCCCTTTGCGTGATCCCAGCGTTGCGGTTACCATTCCTGTCTGCAAGCCGAGGAGACGACCATGGATGCCGGGGCAAGGAAGGGCTATCTCGACGGTCAGCTGCTGATCGCAATGCCGACCATCTCCGACCCGCGTTTCGAGCGAAGCGTCATCTATTTGTGCGCCCACTCATCCGACGGTGCGATGGGCATCGTCGTCAACAAGCCGGCGCCCGACATCACCTTTCCGGAGCTGTTGACCCAGCTCAACGTCATCGACGGCGAAAACAGCATCCGTCTGCCGCGGCCGATCCGGCGCAAGCAGGTTTATGTCGGCGGACCGGTCGAGACGGGCCGCGGCTTCGTCCTGCACACCTCCGACTATTTCATCGAAAACAGCACGCTGCCGATCGACGAGAGCATCTGCCTGACCGCCACCCTGGAGATCCTGAAGGCCATCGCTTCGGGCGCCGGACCGCACGGCTCGCTGTTGGCGCTCGGCTATGCCGGCTGGGGCGCGGGCCAGCTCGAGACCGAGATCCAGTCCAATGGCTGGCTGACATGCCCCGCCGACCCGGACCTCGTCTTCAATACCGCCTTGGAAGACAAATATGAGCAGGCGCTGGCCAAAATCGGCGTCGATCCGGCCAAGCTCGCCAGCATCGCCGGTCATGCCTAGAGCGGCATGAGGAAAAGTGGGAGCCGGCCTTGCGAAAAGAACATTCTCAAAAAAATGAGCAAGAGCATTCTCCGGTCTTGATTTAAGCGTTTTCCGAGACCTTCTGCTCCAAGAACTTGCGCGCCTCGCGACCGGGCATCGGCTGGCCGAAGAAATAGCCCTGCGCGTATTCGCAGCCGAGCTCCAGGAGGTCCTGCGCGTCCGCGTCCGATTCGACGCCTTCCGCGACCACTTCCATGCCGAGATCGTGGGCCATGGCGACGATGGAGCGCAGCAGCACCGGGCGCGATCCGTCGCCGTTTGCCTTCACGAACGACTTGTCGACCTTGATGGTGTCGAAGGGGAAGCGCTGCAGATAGGAGAGCGAGGAATAGCCGGTGCCGAAATCGTCGAGCGACAGGCCGGTGCCGAGCTCGCGCAGCTTGGTCAGGATGCGCGCTGCATATTCCGGGTTCTCCATCACCAGCGACTCGGTCACCTCGATCTTCAGACAGCCCGGTGCCAGCTTGTTGCGGACCAGGAGCGACTTGATGTCGCCGGCGAGATCGCGCTGCAGGAGCTGCCGGCTGGAGACGTTGACGCTGGCGAATATCGACCTCTTGTTGCCCATCTCCGCCTGCCAGGAGGAAACCTGCTTTGCCGCCTGCTCGAACACCAGATGCCCCAAATCGACGATCAGCCCGGTCTCTTCGGCGATGCCGACGAACTCCTCGGGGCTCAGCCGGCCGAGGCGGGGATGCTGCCAACGCACCAGCGCCTCGAAGCCGGCGACGCTGAAATCGACCAATCGCACGATCGGCTGGTAGTGGACCTGTATGGCCTTGCGCTCGATCGCCCGGCGCAGCTCGGTTTCCAGCGTCAAGACGTTGCCCCTGCCCGTGCGCATGCCCGGCTTGAAGGCCTCGGCCTTGTCCGGCCCGTCGCGCTTGGCGTGGCGCATGGCGATTTCCGCGTCCTTCAACAGGCTCTCGCCGTCATTGCGCTTGCCGTCATGGACGGCGATGCCGATGCTGGCGGTGAGGAATATCTCGCGCTCGGCGAAGCTGATCGGCGCCTTGAGCGCGCGGCGGATGGTCTCGGCGAAGGCGGCGATCCGCTTCGGATCGCGCTCGGAGACGAGGATGACGCCGAACTGATCGCCGATCAGCCGCGCCAGCGTGTCCTGCGGCTTCACGTTGCGGCCGAGACGGCGCGCAACGGTGAGCAGGATGGTGTCGCCGACCGGCATGCCGACGCTCTCATTGACCAGCCGGAAGCGGTCGAGATCGATGACGAAAATGGTCGGGCGCACGGCGCCCTCGGCGCGGGCGCGGGCAATGGCGTTGTCGAGCCGGTCGAGGAACAGTTCGCGGTTCGGCAGACCGGTCAGATTGTCGTGGACGGCGTCATGCAACAGCCGCTCCTGGGCGTTGCGCTCGTCGGAAACGTCGGTGATGGTGCCGATGCAGCGGACGATCTCGCCCTCCGGCGTGAGCACGGGGCGGGCGCGCACGCGCATCCAGGCAAAGTGCTCGTCACCGCGCTGTATCCTGACGTCCTCGTCGATGCGGCCGCCGCGCTGTGCAATGGCCGCCTTGAGCGTGGCCTCGAAGCGCTCGCGGTCGGCCTGATGGACGTGCTTCAACCAGTCGCGCACCGAGCCCGAGAGCGCGCCGTGGCCAAGGCCGAGGTCCTTTTCCGCCTCGTAGCCGATGAAGATCCGGTCGCGGTCGATGTTCCATTCCCAAACCGCGTCGCCGCAGCCGGTCAGCGCCAGCGCCCGGCGCCCGGCATCGGTTTCTTTCATGACCATGGCCCCGCCGCCGGAAAAGGCATGCTGCATCACCGTGACGGTGATCAGCAGCACGACCATGACGAGACCCGCGGCAAGCGCCGGTGAAACGAAGTCCTGGGCGAGATGGCCGGTCACCGTGACCGCGGCGCTGAACAGCCACACCAGCAGCATCAGCCAGGTCGGGATCAGCATGATGGCGCGGTCGAACCCCTTGAAGGACAGAAACAGAATCAAGCCGAAGCCGACGATGCCGATGGCGGCAAGCGAGATGCGCGCGATTCCGGCCGCGATCGGCGCCTGATAGACGGCGAGCACCACCAGCGCCAGCAGAGAGACCAGCCACAGGCCGCCGGCGTGCGACAGGCGCACGTGCCACCGGTTGAGCTTGAGATAGGCGAACAGGAAGATCAGCAGGGTCGCCGCCAGCATCGCCTCGGCGCCGGCGCGGTAGACGCGCTCGACATCCGCGTTGACCTTGAAGATTTGCTGCCAGAAGCCGAACTCGATGCACAGATAGGCCAGAACCGCCCACGCAAAGCAGGCGGCGGCCGGGAACATGGAGGTGCCGCGAACCACAAACACCATGGTCAGCAGCACCGCCAGCATGCCGGCGATGCCGATTACGATCCCCTTGAAGAAGGTCAGATTGTTGATCTTCTCCTTGTAGGCGTCGGCCTGCCAGAGATAGAGCTGCGGCAGCGTCGGAACGCGCAGCTCGGCGACGAAGGTGACCGTGCTGCCGGGATCCAGCGTGACCTGGAAAACGTCGGCATTCTGGCTCGGCTGGCGTTCCGGCCGGAAGCCCTGGCTCGGCGTGATGGCGGCGATGCGCGAGGCGCCGAGGTCCGGCCAGATGACCCCCGACTTCACCAGCCGGTGAAAATCGGCGACCAGCAGGCGGTCGATCTGCTGATCGGACTCGTTGGTCAGCGCAAACACCGCCCAGGCCGCCGCCGTGCCGAGTTCCTGCGCGCGCACCTCGATGCGGCGCACCAGGCCGTCGACGCCGGGCGCGGTTGAGACCTGGATGCGATCGGTCCTCTGGTCGAAGCGCTCGATGAGGCCGGTCAGGTCGATCGCTTGCGCCTCGGCCGGAACCGGGATGCCTTCGAGCGCCCGCGCCGCGCCTTGGCCGGCGGCGGACCAGAGACAGAACAGTGCGACGAGAAAGAGTGCGCGACGCATCGTCGCCGAACAATGCCGGCGCCCTCTTCCTGCAAGCTGAAATGTCAACTCTTGCCCCTCTCGCACCTGCACCGCAGGCACGCTGCTTCGCGCCGCTTTAAGGACAGTATCTCAATCATGGACGCGGATCATCCTCCATCAGGGCGAACAACAGATGGTCTTGCCAGGCGCCATTGATTCGCAGATAGCGGCGGGCCACCCCTTCGCGCGAAAATCCGGCTTTTTCAAGAAGCCGGATGGAGGGGACATTGTCCAGCAGGCACGCCGCCTCGATGCGGTGCAGACGCAGCGAATCGAAGGTGAAGGAAACGATCGCCGCGACCGCGGCGGTCATCAGCCCCTGGCGGGAATGGGACTTGCCGATCCAGTAGCCGAGCGAGCAGGACTGGGTCACGCCGCGGCGCACATGGCTCACCGTGAGCCCGCCGACCAGCACGTCGCCGCGATTGCGGAAGACGAAGAAGGGATAGGTCTCGTCCTCGCGGATGTCGCGATAATAGCGCCTGAGCCGGCGGCGGAATGCCGAGCGCGTCAGGTCGTCATTGGGCCAGGTCGGCTCCCAGGGAATGAGAAAATCGCGGCTCTCCTCGCGCAGCGCCGCCCATTCCGCGTGGTCGCCCATCTGCGGCGTGCGCAAATAGACGCCCTCGCCATAGATGACCGGGCTGGTATCGATCGAATTTACGCTGCGCAGGAAGGCCATGGTCTGTTCACATGCAATCGCAAAGGATGCTGGGTGCCGGGGCTTTGGAGCGAGGTGATATGAAAATTGAACCAATTCTGTTTCGTATCATTTCGCTCCGACGGATTGCTGAAAAAACGCCGTAAAGGCCCCCCGCTCCGTCATTCCGGCGCAGGCCGGAATCCAGCAAAGAGTGTGCCCAGAGCACCGCCGCTTGATCTGGATTCCGGATCGCGCTCCGGCTCATCGCCTCGACCCGCACTCTGCCCCCGCCGTCGCTTGTCCGGGATGACGGGGATGTATATTGGCTTCCACCACACTTTCTCAGCAGTTTGTCTAGCGAAATCTTTTCGCTATTTCGTCGTAGCTTGCAAGCCGTCGCAACGGGCCGACCGCGCTTAACGTTACCGGCCCGCCGGTGAACATCTCCTGAGCGAGCGCTTTGAGGTCGTCGACGCTCACCGCTTCGACCAATTGCAGCAGCTCGTCGACCGGAATGACCCGACCGAAAAGAATCTCCTGGCGCGCGATCTGTTCGGCCCGGGCAGTCGAAGATTCCAGGCTCATCATCAGGCTCGCCTTGATCTGCGCCTTGGCGCGGGCAACCTCCTCCTCGCTCAGGTTTCCGGCAAGCGCCTCCAATTCGCCGGTGAGCACCGGGGGCAGCTCCGCGACCTCGGCGGCGCCGGTTGCGGCATAGATGCCGAACAGGCCGGTATCGCGGAAGGTCCAGTGGAAGGCGTAGATCGAGTAACACAGCCCGCGTCTCTCGCGCACCTCCTGGAACAGGCGCGATGACATGCCGCCGCCGAGGATGTTGGCGAGCATCTGGGCGGCGTAGAAGCGCTTGTCGAGATAGGGCACGCCCTTGAAGCCGAGAACCAAGTGGGCCTGTTCGAGATCGCGTATCTGCCGGCGTTCGCCGCCGCGATAGTCTGCCGCCTGCGTCGCCTCCGCGGGGGCGGGCGCGAAGCTGCCGAACTCATCCTCGGCGAGTTTCACGACGCTGGCGTGATCGACGCCGCCGGCGGCCGCCAGCACCATGCCGGGGCCGCGGTAGCGCGCGCCGAGATAGGCACTCAGATGATCCGGCCTGAATGCCCGCACCGTCTCCGGCGTGCCGAGGATCGAGCGGCCGATGGGCTGGCCGGGAAAGGCGGCCTCCTGGAACTGGTCGAAGACGAGATCGTCCGGCGTGTCGCGGGCGGCGCCAATTTCCTGGACGATGACGCTCTGCTCGCGGGCAAGCTCGCTCACGTCGAAGACGGAGTTGCGCAAGATGTCGCCGAGAATGTCGATGGCGACCGCGATGTCGGCCTTGAGCACGCGGGCATAATAGGCGGTCTGCTCGAAGCTGGTCGCGGCGTTGAGGTCGCCGCCGACGGACTCGATTTCCTCGGCGATCTGCCGGGCGCTGCGCCGGCGCGTGCCCTTGAAGGCCATATGTTCGAGAAGATGCGAGATGCCGTGCTCGGCCTCGGCTTCGGAGCGCGCGCCCTGGTCGACCCAGACGCCGAGCGCCGCCGTCTCCAGATGCGGCATGGCATGGGTGACGACGCGCATGCCGTTGGCAAGGCGGGAGGTTTGTACGCTCATCTCGCCGCCTCGCGGCCGACCGCACGGGCCCGGTTCTCGATGAAGCGGGCGACGGCGGCCTTGTCGTTGGGCAGCACCTCGTAGCGCTCGGCAAGCGCATAAAGGTCGCCGGCGCGCTCCGGCAAGGACGGCTTGAAGCCGACCGCCTTCTCCACCGCCTCGGGGAACTTGGCGGGATGGGCCGTGGACAGGATGACGAGCGGCGTCTCGGCGGCGATGTCTCCGGCGGCGCGCGCCTTTTGCGCCGCGGCGACGGCGACCGCCGTGTGCGGGTCGATGACAAGACCGGTGGACCGGTGGACCGAGCGGATGGTCTCCGTCGTCTCCGCCTCGTCGCAGCGATGGGCGGAAAACAAGGCGCGCGCCGCGTTCAGCATCGCCCCGTCGAGCGCGAAGGCGCCGGTGGCGGAAAGCGCCTCCATCATCTCGGCCACGCGGTTTCCGTTGCGGCCCGCGAGATCGAAGATCAGGCGTTCGAAATTGCTCGCAACCTGGATGTCCATGCTCGGGCTCTGGGTCGCTGTCACCGCGCGCAGCTCGTAACGGCCGGTTTCAAGCGCGCGCACCAGAATGTCATTGACATTGGTGGCGACGATAAGGCGCGCCACGGGCAGGCCCATGTGGGCTGCGACATAGCCGGCATAGATGTCGCCGAAATTCCCGGTCGGGACCGAAAAGGCAATCGCGCGGTGCGGCGCGCCGAGGTTCGCCGCCGCGGTCGCGTAATAGACCGACTGGGCCATGACCCGGGCCCAGTTGATGGAATTGACGCCGGAAAGCGACAGCCGGTCGCGAAAGTCGAGGTCGTTGAACAGCGCCTTGAGCACGGCCTGGCAGTCGTCGAACGTGCCCTCGAGCGCGATATTGTGCACGTTGGCGTCGGCGACGGTGGTCATCTGCCGGCGCTGCACCTCGCTCACCCGGCCCTTCGGATGGAGAATGAAGACATCGACGGCGGCACGGCCCCTGAAGGCGGCGATCGCCGCCGAACCGGTATCGCCGGAGGTGGCGCCGATAATGGTGAGGCGGCGCTTGCCGCGGGCCAGCACATGGTCCATCAGCCGCGCCAGGAGCTGCATGGCGACGTCCTTGAAGGCCATGGTCGGCCCGTGGAACAGCTCGAGCAGGAAATCGTTGGGGCCGATCTGTACGAGCGGCACCGTCGCCGGATGGGCGAAGGTGGCGTAGGCGGCCTCGAGCATGGCGCGGAAGTCGGGGGCATCGACGGCTTCGCGCAAGTAGGGGCTGAGCACGCGAAACGCCGCCTCCGCGTAAGAGAGGCCGGCAAGCGCCGCCACCTCGCGCTCGCCTAGATGCGGCCAGGCCTCGGGCACGTAGAGGCCGCCGTCGCGGGCAAGCCCCGCCAGCAGCACCTCCGTAAAGCAGTGCCGTTCGGCCTCGCCCCGGGTCGAGACGTATTTCACTTAAAGCGCGCTCCTTGCTGCCGCTTGATTTGAGATCTGGAACCTACTGGGCCGCCGCCGCACCGGCAAGCGTGCCTCCGCCGAGATAGCGGGCGCGCAAATGATCGAGGAAGGCCGCAACGCCGAGCCGCGCGCCGCTCGCCTGTTCGATGACCTCGTCGGTCAATGCGAGGCTGCCGAGGCAATGGACCTTTGCCCGCACCCATTTAAGCAGCGCGTCGGCGCGGCCGCGGGCCAACTCGGCCTCGATCTCCGGCGCGGCGGCAAGCGCCGCGCGGAAAAGCTGCGCTGCGGCGAGCGCGCCCAGCGTATAGGTCGGAAAATAGCCGAAGGCGCCGGAATACCAATGGATGTCCTGCAGGCAGCCGTCGCGGTCGTTGGCGGGCGTGACGCCCATGAGCTCCGTCACGGCGGCATTCCAGGCCTCCGGCAGGTCGGCGACCTTGAGCGCGCCGGCGATCATCGCCTGCTCCAGCCGGGTGCGGGCGATGACGTGCAGCGGATAGCTGACCTCGTCGGCATGGACGCGGATCAGGCCGCGCTCGACCTTATGATAGTGGCGCAACAGATTGCCGCTCGCCCAGGCCGGGCCGGAGCCGCCGAAAACCTCGCGCGCGAGCCGCGAGAGATAGGAGACGAAAGCCGGGCTGCGGCCCGCCTGCATCTCGAACATCAGCGATTGGCTTTCATGCAGCACCATGCCGCGGGCGCGCCCGACCGGCTGGTTGCGCCAGGCCTGCGGCAGGCCGCGCTCGTAAAGCGCGTGGCCGGTCTCGTGGATCACCGCCATCAGCGCCTGGATGAAGTCACCCTCCTCGTAGCGGGTGGTGATGCGGGTATCCTCCGGCACGCCGCCGGTAAAGGGGTGGTGGCTGACGTCGAGCCGGCCGTGGTCGAAGTCGAAGCCGAGGCGTTGCATCACCGTGCGCCCGAGACGTTCCTGGGCGGCGACCGGAAACGGTCCAGAGAGCGGAATGCGCGCGGCAAGACCCGACATCCTTGCCAGGATGCCGTCGAGCAAAGGCGGGATGTCGCCGGCGAGACGGTCGAAAAGCGGCTGAAACTGCGCCGCCCTCAAGCCCCAATCATAGCCGTCCAGCAACGCGTCATAGGGTGAGATTTTCAGCGCCGACCCAAGCATTTCGGCCTCCTCGCGCACCAGGGCGAGGAGGTTTGCGAGCTGGTCCGAAACGGCGGAAAAATCAGCCCTTTGCTTGGCGCCGCGCCACGCCATCTCGGTCTCCGCGCGGGCGTGGGCAAGCCGCTCCACAAGGTCGGCCGATAGCGCCGTCGCGCGCTCGAAAAATCGTCTGATTTCGCGCAAGTTCGCGCGCCGCCACTCATCAAGGCCGCTCGCTCCGGCCTCCGCCTTTTCGATCAGATCGGCGCGGCGCGGGTCGGTGCGCATCTCGTGTAGCACCACGTTGAGGGCCGCGGTCTGCTCGGCGCGCACCCACAACCCGCCGTCGGGCATCATCACGGCGCGGTCCCAATGCAAGACGGCCAGCGCGCCGCCTATGACGCTCATGCGCCTTTCCTGGGCTTCCAAGGTGCGATAGGCGTCTTCAGGGGTCATGGCGCGGTCCGAAGGGTTTTCAGGACAAACGCCATATAGACGCCGGCGAGCGCGGCCGCCAGTCCGAACCAGGTCAACGCATAGCCGAGATGCGGATTGCGCGGCGGCTCGGGCACCGCCTCCGGGCGCGGCCAGCCGCCTGCCGGCGCCGGGCTTTCGAGCAGCACATAGAAGGGAACGAGCGCGGCATGGCCCTGGCCGAGGGCGCGGGCCATGGCCTTGAGGTCGCGCCAGTACCAGTTATTGCGTTGGGGCTCATTGTCCGGCGTGAACAGCTCTTGCGTCTCCGGCAGCTCAACCCGGCCGATAAACCGCGTTTGCGCTTCAAGCGGCGGCCGGGCGGCGTTCTTCATCGCCTCGGGAACGAAGCCGCGGTCGAGGATAAGAACCGCCCCTGAATCCGTCCTGACCGCCACGATGACGCGCCAGCCGGCCTCGCCGCGCACCGCCGTATAGAGATGCAGCTCATCCTCGGACAGCGGCGAAACACGGAAGAAAAGCGGCCGGAACGCGACGTTCTCGCCGGCGCCGGCCACGGCGATGACGCGGTTGAGTTCGATCGGAGCGGCGTTGACGGCCTTATCGAAACGCTCAATCAGCGCCAACTTCCAGGCCAACCGCTCGACCTGCCACCAGCCGAGCCCGATCAGGACCGCGAAGGCGTACACGGCGGCGATGGTCGGCGACAGCAGGCCGCGCAGGGACCGCGTCGTCACGGTACTCATCAATCCATCAGGTGGGTTTCGCGGGCATCGTGCTCAGAGCGAGATAGCATGGGATTGATCCATTCTGACGGGCGCATTTGCGCCCGTCCCTTAGGGTTTCCGAGCGGCGGGCGCCCGCGGCGTCGACGCGCTTGCCCGATGTCCCCGCATCGCGCTGCGCGCGCCTCCTGGCGGATCGCCACGCCGCTCGTGAAACAGAATTGGTCAAATCCCATGCTATCTCGCTCTAAATTGCAGCGCGATCATCAGCCCCTTGGCGGGACGCAGAAGCAGGAGCGGCAGGCCGATGGCGAGCGGCGCCCATAAGACGGCGTGGACCCAGTAAGGCGGCTGAAAGGCGACCTCGGTGATGAGCGCCGCGGCGACGACAATGAAACCGACGATCAGAATCAGGAACACCGCCGGCCCGTCGCCGGAGTCGGCGAACGCCATGTCGAGCCCGCATGCTTCGCAGCGCTTGGCGAGCGTCAGATAGCCGTTGAAGAGCCTGCCCCTGCCGCAGCGCGGGCAGCGGCCCATGAGACCCGTAAGCAAGGCCGATGGCGCCGTATGGAGCCTGTCGTGGGGCATTATCTGTTCCTCGCCCTCCAATTACGCTTCACCACGGCCGGCGTCGCTTCCCTCAATGCGCGGCCGGAGTTCCCGCCCCCCACACATAGATGGAGGAGAACAGGAACAGCCACACCACGTCGACGAAGTGCCAGTACCAGGCCGCCGCCTCGAAGCCGAAATGCTGCTCTGGCTTGAAATGCCCGGCCATGGCGCGGAACAGGCAGACGGTCAGGAAGGTGGTGCCGATGATCACGTGGAAGCCGTGAAAGCCGGTCGCCATGAAGAAGGTCGCCCCATAGATGTTGCCGGCATAGGAGAAGCCGGCATGGGCGTATTCATAGCCCTGCACGCCGGTGAAGGTGAGCCCCAGCACGATGGTCGCCAAAAGCCCCCATTTGAGGCCCGAGCGGTCATTGTTGAGGAGCGCGTGATGCGCCCAGGTCACCGTCGTTCCCGAGGTCAGCAGGATCAGGGTGTTGACCAGCGGCAGGTGCCAGGGATCGAAGGTCTCCACCCCCTGCGGCGGCCAGTGCCCGCCGGTGAACTCGACGCGCGAAGCCTGGATCGCCTCGCTGGCGAACAGCGAGGCGTCGAAATAGGCCCAGAACCAGGCCAGGAAGAACATCACCTCCGAGGCGATGAACAGGATCATGCCGTAGCGCAAGTGCAGCTGCACGACCGGCGTGTGATAGCCGGAATTGGACTCGCGGATAACGTCGCGCCACCAGGCCGCCATCGTGAACGCGACGCCCAGCAGGCCAACCACCATGATCCACAAGGTCTGGCCATGGAACCACATGATCGCGCCGACGGCGGTGACGAAGGCGGAGACCGCGCCGACGATGGGCCATGGGCTCGGGTCGACGAGATGGTAGTCGTGGTGTTTGGCGGGGCTCTCAGCCATTATTTCCCTCGCTCAAATCTCGATAAATTCCGCTTTCCGTCGGCTCCACACTGTCTCGGCCTCTGCCGGGCGGGTCCGCGCGGACCGGTGCGGCCGGCGGGGCCGGTGCTGCGGCGAGCGGCTTGTCGGCACTCGGAACCGGGTAAAAGGTGTAGGACAGCGTGATGGCCATCGATTTTGACGCCGAGCGGTCCTCGACGATCGCCGGATCGACGAAGAAGACGACCGGCAAGTCGACGCTTTCGCCGGGTTGAAGCGTCTGCTCGGTGAAGCAGAAGCACTGGATCTTGTTGAAATAGGCACCCGCCCAATCCGGCGTGACGTTGAAGGTCGCGCTGCCCGCAAGCGGACGGTTAGCGTGATTGACGGCCCGGAAAAGGCTGAGCTGCGTCTCGCCGATCTTGAGATCGACGCCGCGTTCGACCGGCTCAAAGCTCCAGTTCAGATCGCGGGCGACATTGGCGTCGAAGCGGACCGTAATCGTCCGGTCGAGGACCCGTTCAGGTGCATTCTCGGCAATCTGCGTGGTGCCGGCAAAGCCGGTGACCTGGCAGAACAGCCGGTAGAGCGGCACCGAGGCGTAGGCAAGCCCGACCATGCCGGCGACGAGGCCGACGCAAGCGAACGCCAGGACGGCATTACGCCGCTTGCCGCGAGCCAGTTCGGGTGCTGCCTTGGGCGCCGTCACCGGGTCCTCCTTAGAGTGGTTCATGGCCATAGGAAACCATTTGACCGGGATGATTTTGCGCCGTGGCTAGGCGCATGTCGATCTGCGATGTGGTGCATCTCAGGAGACATGCAACGACGCCACGGCACAAAAGAACCCGGCCTTCGGTGGGCCAAATCGGCCCACCGGCTATGTTGCGGCGCTCGCCCGATGCACCACATCGCGCATCGCGCCGCGCCTTGCCGGATGAACCGATTTGACCCATCAAATTGATTTCCTATGGCCATGAACCGCTCTAAAGCGGCCAGCTCATGATCCCCGGCGCGAGCTTGACCAGCGTCACGACGTAGAACAGGACGACGAGGGCGGCCAGCACCAGGGCGATGGCGAGCGAGCGGGAACGCCGGCGTTTGGCCTGTTCCTCGGTCGAGGGATGGGGGATTTTTTCCATACCGATACATTCCTAGAAACCCGCCGCCGGCGCGAGGCCCAGGAGATGTTCGGCCAGCAGCACGGCGAACAGGGTCGCCAAATAGAGGATCGAATAGGCGAACAGGCGGCGCGACGCACGGGTCGATTCTGTGTCGCCCCGTGACCGGAAGACGCACCAGGCGCGGTAGACGAACAGGAGCCCCATCGCCGCCGCGACGAGGGCATAGTAAGGGCCGGCAAACCCCAACAGCCAGGGCAGAATGGCCGAAGGCGTCAGCAGCAGGGAATAGATCAGGATCTGTCCGCGCGTCCTGGCGGCGCCGGCGACCACCGGCAGCATCGGCACGCCGGCGCGTGCGTAGTCGGCCGAGCGGTTGAGCGCCAGCGCCCAAAAATGCGCCGGCGTCCACAGAAAGATGATGAGAAACAGGGTCAGCGGCTCGATGCCGAAGCTGCCGGTCGCGGCGGCCCACCCGATGACCGGCGGAAGCGCGCCGGCGGCGCCGCCGATGACGATGTTCTGCGGCGTCAGACGCTTCAGCCACATGGTGTACACGACGATGTAGAAGAAAATCGTGAAGGCCAGGAGGCCGGCCGCCAGCCAGTTGACGAGTACCCCGAGCACCAGCACGGCGCCGAAGGCAAGCGTCAGCCCGAAGGTGCGCGCCTCCTCCGCCGAGACCCGCCCCTCCGGCACCGGGCGGCGCGCGGTGCGCGTCATCACCGCGTCGATGTCGGCGTCGTACCACATGTTGAGCGCCGCCGCCGCGCCGGCGCCGACGGCGATACACAGGAGCGCGGTGACCGCCAACACCGGATGCATCGCGCCGGGGGCCACGACCAAGCCGACGAGGGCGGTGAATATGGACAGCGACATCACCCGCGGCTTCATCAGCTCGACATAGTCGCCGACGCTGCCGCC
>JAUYJB010000174.1 GCA_030688605.1 Hyphomicrobiales bacterium | reverse complement strand
CGCCCGGCGAGCCGCGCCTGGCCACGGCGCAAAATCATCCCGGTCAAATGGTTCCCTATTACCATGAACCGCTCTAGGTTGATCCGTCCCGTCGAAATCCAGGACGGAATCTAAGACGCGGGCGTGTCCGCGGCGGGCTTGGCGGTGGTGCCCTTCACGGCAGTCGGCACTTTGCCGCGCACCGGGCCGATGCGCAGAAGCGAGATGCGGTTGCGCTGGCGGCGCAGCACCTCGATGCGGAAGCCGTGGAAGGTGAAGACCTGGCCCTGGTCCGGGATCATGCGCGCCTCGTGGATGACCAGGCCGGCGATGGTCGTCGCCTCCTCGTCCGGCAGGTGCCAGTCCATGGCGCGGTTGAGGTCGCGGATCGGCACCGAGCCGTCGACGGTCACCGTCCCGTCCGCCTGCGGGCGGACGCCGGTGGCGACGGCGTCGTGCTCGTCGACGATTTCGCCGACGATCTCTTCAAGGATGTCCTCGAGTGTGACCAAGCCCATGACCTCGCCATATTCGTCGACGACGAGCGCGAAATGGCCCTTGCGCTTGAGGAAGGCGTCGAGCTGGTCGGCGAGCGTCGTCGTGTCGGGCACGAACCAGGGATCGGTTGCGATCTCGCCGATCTTCAGCTCCGAAAGCTTGCCCTCGGCCTCGGTGATCGCCCGGGCGAGATCCTTGGCGTGCAGCACGCCGGTGATGTTTTCCGGGCTGTCGCGCCACAGGGGAATGCGGGTGAAGTTCGATGACAGGACCTCGGAAACGATCTTCTCCGGCGGATCGCCGGCATTGACCGAGACCATGTTGGTCCGGTGCACCATGATGTCGGAGACTTCAAGGTCCTTCAGATCGAGGATGCCGCCGAGCATGTAGCGGTCGTCCCTGACGACGGCGCCTTCGCGGTGGTGCAGGTCGATCGCGCCGCGCAATTCATCGTGTACCGTCAAGAGGTCGCCGCTGGCCTTCGGCTTGGCGCCGATGAGCCGCAGGGTCAGGCGCACGACGGACTGTACCGCCATGGTCAGGGGCGCAAACAGCGAGACGGCGAAACGGACCGAGGCCGCGACCTTCAGCGCTACATGATCGGGTTGCGAGAAGGCGTAGGTCTTCGGCAGCACCTCGGCGAAGATCAGCACCAGGGCGGTCATGATCAAGGTGGCGTAAACGACCCCGGCAGGACCGAACTGGCTGACCAGAACGCCGGTCGCCAGCGCCGAAGCGAGGATGTTGACCAGATTGTTGCCGAGCAGAAGGCCGCCGATCAGCCGGTCCCGCCGCGCCATCAGCCGATTGACGATGCCGGCGCGCTTGTCGCCGCTGTTTTCCAGATGGTGCATGCGCGCCCGCGACGACGCGGTCAACGCCGTCTCGGAGCCGGAAAAGAAGGCGGACAGAACCAGTAGTGCGGCGATCGCCGCAAGCGTAAAGATCAGTTCGATGCTCATGGTCGTTTCAATTTGGTTTCCAGGAACGCCTGCAGCCGGTCAACGGGGACATCGCCGCAGATAAAGGCGCGGCCGATGCCGCGGGCCAGAATGAAGATCGGGCGGCCGGCGCTCATTTTCTTGTCCTGTTGCATCAGGCCGATGAGGCCGGCGGCGTCGGGAAGCGCCGCTGGGATATCGCTGATATGGGTCGGCAGGCCGGCGCGCGCAAGGTGAGCGCTGACGCGGGTCGCAACTGCCGGTTTGCAGAAACCCAGCTCCGCCGACAGCGCGAAGGCCAGGCACATGCCGATGGCGACCCCCTCGCCGTGAATCATCCGGTCCGAATATCCGGTCGCCGCCTCCAGCGCATGGCCGAATGTGTGGCCGAGATTAAGCAGCGCGCGGCCTCCGTGCTCGCGCTCGTCGGCGGCGACGATCGCCGCCTTGGCGGCGCAACTTACCCGCACCGCCTCGACCCGCAGCGCGCCGTCGCCGGCGAGAAGCGCGTCGACATGACCCTCCAGCCATTCGAAGAAGGGCGCATCGCCGATGAGCCCGTATTTGACCACTTCCGCGTAGCCGGCGCGAAGCTGCCGGGGAGCCAGGGTATTGAGCAGGTCGATGTCGGCGACGACGAGGCTCGGCTGATGGAACAGTCCGATGAGGTTTTTGCCTTCGGCGGTGTTGATGCCGGTCTTGCCGCCGACCGAGGAATCGACCTGGGCCAGCAGGGTCGTCGGAATTTGCACGACGCGAATGCCGCGGCGAACGATGCCGGCGACGAAGCCGGCCAGATCCCCGACGACACCGCCGCCGAAGGCGACGACCAGATCGCCACGCTCGATTCCGGCCCCAAGCACGGCCCGGCTCACGCGCTCGGTCTCGGCGAAGCTTTTCGAGGCCTCGCCGGGGGCAATCGTGATCACGCTCGCGGGCAGGCCGGCTGCGGCAAGGGATTTTTCGAGCGCCCCGCCGTGCAGCCGACACACCGTCTCGTCGGTGATCACCATTGCGCGCCGCGCCGGCGCATGGGTTGCGATCAGGCGGCCGGCCTCGGCCAGCAACCCGGCTCCGATCAGGATCGGATAGCTGCGCGGGCCGAGATCGATGGTGATCTCGGCCTTGGTCGCTTGCGTCACGGCATCATCAAGGCTCATCGTGGTCCCCTTGCGCCGTTGCCTCGGCAAGACCGAAATGCGCCATGAGCGCCTTGACGATCTCGCCGACGATCACCTCGTGGGGGACGTCGCGCGTGGTTACCGTTACGTCGGCCCGAGAATAGACGGGATAGCGCTCGCTCATCAGTTTCGCCAAGACCTGCTCGCGGTCGTCACCGCTCAACAGCGGCCTTGTTGAGCGCCGGCGCACGCGGCGCATCAGTGTATCGAAGTCGGCGCGCAGCCACACCGAAACTCCGGCCTTCTCGATCTGGGCGCGGGTCTCGTCGCAGACGAAGGCGCCGCCGCCGGTTGCCAGAACCTGCGGCCCGGACTCGAGCAGCCGGGCGATGACCTTCCGCTCGCCGTCGCGGAAGGCTTCCTCGCCGTGATTGGCGAATATATCGCCAATTGACTGCCCGGCCGCATGCTCGATCTCGGCGTCCGCATCCGTGAATGGAATGCCGAGCCGGGCGGCGAGGCGGCGGCCGACCGTGGTCTTGCCGGCGCCCATCATGCCGACCATGACGATACTGCGCGGCCCGAGCGCATCAACCAGCGCGGCGCTTACGGCCTGTCGGTCCTTTTGCTTCGTGTCCATCGCCAATTCTCTCGCCGCCGCGCCATAAGTTTCACAACAGCGGCCGGGCGACAATGTATTTTGCCTGCCCGCAGGTTGCCATCCGGTGAAGGGCGTTGGTCGGCAGGGGTGTTCGCATTTGCCGAGAATCGGCGCATAGTGCCGGTCACACGGCTCATGTCTCGCTCGGGAGCGTCTGCGATGTTCACGCTCGTTCGCTTGCTCATCGTCTGCGGCATCATCGCTGGCATCGCCTTTGGCGGCATGTTCGCGCTGGCCGAGTTCGTCCAGCCGCAACAGCGTGAAATGACCTTTAAGATCCCGCGAGACCAGCTGCCCTGACCAAGAGCGAGATAGTATGAGATTGGATCAATTCTGTTTCGCGAGCGGCGTGGCGATGCGCCAGAAGGTGCGCGCGGCGCGACCGGTGGGACGGGCGCACTCGCGCCAAATCCTGCGGGCTTTGGCTTGGCCGTACGCCTCGGTATGGCCGGCGCCGAATCCCTTGACCTTGTCGCAAAGGCGCTCCGTCAGAATGGTTCAATCTCATACTATCCCGCTCTAGGAATGGACGCGCGCCGGAAAGCCGACGAAAGGCAACCAGGGGGCCTGCACCACCTGGAGGCCTTTCTAGAGATGCTCGGCGCGGAGCGCGGCGCGGCGGCGAAGACGATCGAGGCCTACCGCGCCGACCTCCTCGGCTATGCCGGCTTCCTTAACCGCCGTGGCCGGAAGCTCGCCGCGGGCCGCGTCGAGGATGTTCGCGCTTATCTGGGAAGTCTTGCGGAGGCAGGGCTGGCGGCGAGCTCGACCGCGCGGCGGCTGTCAGCGCTGCGCCAGTTCCACAAGTTTCTCTATGCGGAGAGCGTGCGTGGGGACGACCCCACCGGCACTATTGAAAGTCCGCGCAGGGCGAGGCCGTTGCCGAAGGTGCTGAGCGAGGAGGATGTCGACCGCCTGCTCGAGACCGCGCGCGCCAGAGCGTTTGCGCCCGAAGCGGCAGTGGCCGCGCGGTTCAGGGCGATGCGGCTCTATTGCCTTCTGGAGGTGCTCTATGCGACCGGCCTCAGGGTCTCCGAGCTGGTGGCGCTGCCGCGAGCGGCGGCGCATGTGGAAGGGCGGTTCCTGACCGTCA
Organism: Hyphomicrobiales bacterium; assembly: GCA_030688605.1. Taxonomy (NCBI): domain Bacteria; kingdom Pseudomonadati; phylum Pseudomonadota; class Alphaproteobacteria; order Hyphomicrobiales; species Hyphomicrobiales bacterium. The sequence continues at coordinate 16,878 of JAUYJB010000174.1, read as the reverse complement.
AGGGCAAAGGCGGGCGCGAGCGCTTGGTGCCGCTGAACGACGCCGCTAAACAGGCCATGGCCGATTACGCGGCCTTGCTGGAGAGCCAGGCGAAAAGGGGCGGACAAACGCGCTGGCTGTTTCCTTCAAGCGGCCGCTCGGAGGTGTGGACGCGCCAGTCGCTCGCCCGCGACCTGAAGGCGCTTGCCGTCGCGGCCGGCATCGCGCCCGAGCTGGTGTCGCCGCACGTCATTCGTCATGCCTTCGCCAGCCACCTCCTCGCCCACGGCGCCGATCTGCGCGCGGTGCAGCAGCTGCTCGGTCACGCCGACATATCGACGACGCAGATCTATACCCATGTGCTGGAGGAACGGCTGAAGCGCCTGGTGCGCGAGCACCATCCGCTCGCCTCGATGGATCGCTGAGTTGTAATCAGACTGCCGATTCCGCCGGCTTTTCGCCGCCGACCTCCGCATCCTCGACAGGGGACTGGGCATCCTCATCGCTCGTGCCTGCCTCGTCCGCCTTGGTCTCGCTCGCCGCGTCGTGGCCATTGGCCCCCTGGGCCCTGCCGTCGGTCCCGCGCCGGCGGCGCGACTTGCGGGAGGGTTCCTCGGCGCCTGCCTGCGCGCGTGGTTCCTCATCACCGCCATGTTCTTGCGCTGCGACCGAAGGCGAACCGCCTACCTGCTCCCTGGCTGCGCCGTTCAGCTCCGCGCCGGACTGGTCGAACGCCGGCTGCGGCTGTTGCTGCTGCGGTGCCTGTTGCTGAATCTGGGTCTGGGCGGAGGAGATGATGCGGAAATAGTGCTCGGCGTGCTGAAGATAGTTCTCCGCCGAGATCGGATCGCCCGAGGACTGGGCGTCACGCGCAAGGTTCAGGTATTTTTCGGCGATATGGCTCGCCGGCCCGCGAATTTTCACATCCGGGCCGTTGCTCTCGAAAACCCGGTTGAGCGAACCCTGCACCTTGCGGCCGCGGCCGCGCATTCTCTTGTTCTGCTGACCTTGTCTCATGGTTTGAATGCTTCTGTTGTGGACACCAATGCGTTCGGTTTCTGCAAGCGCTCCGGCGAACGGCGCTGCATATCGAAGCCGAAAATTCCGAATTCCCCCGTTCGGGATCCTTACGGACCCCCAATAATCGTCCGGGTCATCCCCGGACCGCGCGCCGCGCCAATGCCCACGCCGTTATCGGCTCCGTCCCGTCGAATTCAGCGCGCGTCGCAATCTACAGAGCAGGCCATCACATAAATCCCAGACGCGCTCGACCGCGTTCTCGCCGGTGCGTCTTCGAAATTTGTTCCCAAGCGATGGCCACGACCGCACGGTCGTTGCAAGCAAACCTTCCAGATGCCGTGCCAGATGCCGTGATGGTGCCGCACCGTCACATTACAGACGCCAATCCGCTCATTTCAGGCGAACCCGTGTGCGGCTCTCAAATCGTGGTCGGACCCTAGCCCCTTCGCCCCCACTTTCCAAGAAATTTTTTTATGTCCCGTTAACGCGCCCGGCGCCCGCGCACGACCCGCGCGATGCCGGAAAGGTCGCACATGACGTCGCACCCCCGGTCGACCGTGAGCCCATGGTCGGCGAAGAGGCCGGCCGCCGCGTGGGCTTGGCCGGCGCCGACCTCCACCAAAAGCACGCCACCTGAGTTGAGGCGCGCTGGCGCGGCGGTGGCGATCGCCCGGATCGCGGCAAGGCCGTCCCACCCGCCGTCGAGCGCCGCGGCCGGATCGAACCGGGCGACCTCCCTCGGCAGCGCCGCAATCGCCGCACTTGGGACATAGGGCGGATTGGCCACGATCAAATCGAACTTGGGCGCCAGCGCCTCGAGCCAGTTCGCCCGTACGAAGCGCGCCCGGTCGGCGACGCCATGGCGGGCGGCGTTGGCGGCGGCGATGCGCAAGGCGGAAAGCGAAATGTCGACGCCGAGCCCATGGGCGCTTTGGTGATCGGCGAGGATCGAGATCAAAAGACATCCCGACCCGGTGCCGACATCCGCGACCCGCGCGCTTTCGCCCGGCGTCCCGTCGCGCAACGCGTCGAGCCCCGCTTCGACCAGAAGCTCGCTTTCGGGGCGCGGCACCAGGGTTTCCGCGCCGAGAACGAAGTCGCGGCCCCAGAATTCCTTGACGCCGAAAATGCGCGCGATCGGCTCGCCGGCGAGGCGCCGCGCCATCAAAGCGTCGAAACGCGCTTCATCTGCCGCGTCCAGGAGCCGTGCCGGCGCGGCGATAAAATCCTCGTGGCTGAGACCCAGCACATGGGAGAGGAGGAGGCGAGCATCAAGTCCGGCCGTCCCGATACCGGCGGCGGCAAGGGTGCGCGCTGCCCGGTTGAACGCCGAGCGCAGCGTTTGCGGCGGCTGGGGCGCGAGTTGCAGCTCAGCCATCGCCGGCCTCCACCGTCTCGATCGCCGACAATTGGGCGGCCTGGTCCTCGCTGGCGAGCGCGTCGATGATCTCGTCGAGCGCTTCGCCGGCGAGCACCCGGTCGAGCTTGTAGAGCGTCAGGTTGATGCGGTGGTCGGTCACCCGGCCTTGCGGGAAATTATAGGTCCGGATGCGCTCGGAGCGGTCGCCGGTGCCGATCTGGCCGCGGCGGTTCGCCGCGCGCTCGGCGTCGGCCCGCTCGCGCTCCATCTCGTAGAGGCGCGCGCGCAGCACCTTCATCGCCTTTGCCCGGTTCTTGTGCTGCGACTTTTCGTCCTGCTGGATGACCACTAGGCCGGTGGGTAGGTGGGTGATGCGCACCGCCGAATCAGTGGTGTTGACCGACTGGCCGCCGGGGCCGCTCGACCGGTAGACGTCGATCCTGAGGTCCTTGTCGTCGATCGTGACATCGACCTCCTCCGGCTCCGGCAGGACCGCAACGGTCGCCGCCGAGGTATGGATGCGGCCGCTCGCCTCGGTCTGCGGCACCCGCTGCACCCGGTGCACGCCGGATTCGTATTTCAGACGCGCATAGACGCCCTTGCCGGCCACCGACGCGATGACTTCCTTGTAGCCGCCGGCTCCCGATTCGCTTGCCGACAGCACCGTTACCTTCCAGCGCTGGTCATCGGCGTAGCGCTGATACATGCGAAACAGGTCGGCTGCGAACAGCGCCGCTTCCTCGCCGCCGGTTCCGGCGCGCACTTCCAGGATCACGTTGCGCTGGTCGGCCGCGTCGCGGGGCAGAAGCAGGACTTTCAGTCGATGATCGAGCTCGGCAAGCCGTTGCTCGACATCGCCCAGCTCCTCCCTGGCCAGCGCGCGCATATCCGCCTCGCTTTTGGCATCCTCGATGATCTCGCCGAGGTCGTTGCGCTCGCGCTGGGCCGCCTCGATGGCGTGAATCGCCTCGACAACCGGCCCGAGCTCGGAGAGTTCGCGCGACAGGCGAACATAGGTCTGCGATTCCGGCGAGGTCGCGAGTTCCGCCTGCACGGCCTCGAAGCGGTCGACCAATGGTTTGAGCTTCTCGACGCTGATCATGGGGCTGCGGGTATCTATTGCCCGCGCGGGCACAAACGGCGCGGGCGCGCACGGCGCTTGGCTACGTTCGAATATCGGTTAAGCCTAGAGCGGTTTGCGGTCAATTGGTTCCATATGGCCCGGAACCGCGCGAGCGCAATCGATGGCGATGGAAAGGCCACCCAGGCCTCTGCTAGCGGCCGACCAAATGCAGCACCAGCAGACCGGCCAGGAAGACCATTCCCATAGCAAAAGCCAGGAAGCTCAGGCTCGGGCGCGGCCGATCGAACGGCTCCTCGGGGCCGCGCAGCGCGAATAGGTTTGGCGGATTGAGCAATTCCCAGTCGGTATAGACCTCCAGGCGCGCCAGCACCGGCCCCGGCTCGAGCCCCAGATAGTCGCAATAGGCGAGCACCACAAGGCGCAGCCGCTCCGAGTCCGAGAACGCAGCCAAATTGCCGTTCTCGATCAGTGCCAGCTCGCGGAATTCGGCTCCCGTCGCCTCCGCCGCGTCGGCAAGGGAAACGCCCAGAACCTGCCGCCGCTCGGAGATTTGCGCCGACATCACTTCGTCGAAGCCGGTCGGGATCTCCTCAATGGAGAGAATCCGCATCGGATTATGGCCCGCCCCCGTCTGCCCTGTGTCCCCTATAAGACGGCGCGGGCCGAAAAACCTCAAGCCCCTTGAAGGGGAGAGCCGCGGCGGGGAGCCGATCTGGCCGTTCACGCCGTCAGACGGGCACGTTGCGGCTGGCCGCGAAATCCGTGAGCGCCTGGCGCAGGCTGGCGATGTTGGAGTCCATCAGCCGCTTCATCTCCGCTTCGAGCGCGGCGACGTCAAGGCCGAGGATCATCGCCTTGACCGGGCCGATGGAGGCCGGCGACATGGAAATCGAGCGAAAGCCGATGCCGATGAGCGCCATCGCCTCGAGCGGCCGGCCGGCGAGCTCCCCGCAAAGCGCCACCCGCTTGCCGTGCGCTTTTGCGCGCTCGACGATCGCTCTCAGCGCCCGCAGCACCGCCGGGCTTAGCGGGTCGAAGCGGCCGGCGACGCGCGCGTTGCCGCGGTCGCAGGCCCACAGGAACTGCAACAGATCGTTGCTGCCCACCGAGACGAAGTCGACCCGCTGCATGAGCGAATCGAGTTGCCACAGCAGCGCCGGCACCTCGATCATCGCGCCGACCATGATACGCGTCGGCACGCCGTGGCCATGGCGCTTCAGATGTTGCTCCTCGCGTTCGAGCAACTCCTTGGCGAGGTCGAACTCGGCGACCTCGGTGATCATCGGAAACATCACCCGCAGCTCCCGGCCCGCCGCCGCGTGCAAGAGGGCGCGGAGCTGGGTTCGCAACAGCGCCGGGCGGTCGAGCGCCATGCGGATCGCACGCCACCCCATCGCCGGGTTCTCCTCATGGGCGTGGCGCAGGAACGGCATCACCTTGTCGCCGCCGACGTCGAGGGTGCGGAACACCACCGTCTTGTCGCCGGCGGCGTTCAGGACGGCGCCATAGATCCTCTCCTGCTCGCGCATGCGCGGGAAGTTCGCCGACACCAGGAACTGGAACTCGGTGCGGTAGAGGCCGATCCCGGCAGCGCCGGTGTCGACGAGATGCGGCAATTCGACGATCAGCCCGGCATTGATCAACAGTCCAATCGGCTGTCCGTCCTTGGAGACGGCGGGTGTGTCGCGCAACGCCGCATACTGGGCCTGCCGCGTGGCGCGCAAACGCACCTTGTCGGCATAGGCGGCCTCCACGTCGGCGGGCGGGCGGATATGGACCTCGCCGGAATCGCCGTCGACGACCACCGGGTCGCCCGCCTCGACGGCCTCGATCAGGCCCGAGACCTGACCGACCGTGGCGATATCGAGGGCCCGGGCGACGATGGCGACGTGACTGTTGGGGCCGCCCTCTTCCAGGATCAGGCCGCGCAGCCGCGTGCGGTCGTAGTCGAGCAGCTCCGCCGGGCCCATATTGCGGGCGACGATGATGGCGGATTTGGGCAGTTTGCCGGCCGCCGCCGTCAGAGTGCGCCCCGATAGAATGCGCAACAGCCGGTTCGCCAGATCGTCGAGGTCGTGCAGGCGCTCGCGCAGGAACGGGTCGGTCTGCCGCATCATCCGGGCGCGGGTGTCGCTTTGCACCCGCTCGACGGCGGCCTCGGCGGTCAGGCCGGTGGCCACCGCCTCCAGCATGCGCAGCGCCCAGCCGCGGTCATGGGCGAGCATGCGATAGGCCTCGAGCACGTCGCGATGGTCGCCGGCGCGGGCGACATCGCCGCTCACCAGCATATTGTCGCTCCACCCCCGCAACTCGGCAATGGCGGCGTTGAGCCGGCCGGTTTCGAGCTGCACGTCCTCGGCGATCAGGTTGGTGACCACGATCTTGGGCTCGTGCAGCACCGCGTGACCGAGCGCGATACCTTCCGACAGCGACAGCCCGCCGAGATGGTGCGGCTTGGCGCGAGCGGCCTCGGCGCCGGAGACCGGCATCGCCTCGAACTCGGCTACCCCCAACATCTCGGCCAGCACCATGGCGATGGTCTGCAGCGCCTCGATCTCTTCTTCCGAGTAGACCCGCCGGGCCTGGTTCTGGACCGTCAGGACGCCGATCGTGTAGCCGCCGCGCAGGATCGGAACGCCGAGGAAGGAGTGGTAGATCTCCTCGCCCGTCTCCGGCCGATAGGCGAAAGCCGGGTGGTCCTGGGCTTCGGTCAGGTTGAGCGGCTTGGCTTCCGCCGCGATCAGGCCGACCAGCCCCTCGCCGACCCTCAGCCTGGTCGCGTGCACCGCCCCTGGATTGAGGCCCTGGGTCGCATAGAGCTCCAGGGTCTGGTTGTCGCGCAGCACGTAGATCGAGCACACCTCGGCGACCATGTTCGAGGCGATCGAGACCACGATCTTGTCGAGCCGCTCTTGCGCGCCGATCGGCTCCGCCATGGTTTCGCGGAGGCGGCGCAGCAGAACACGCGGGCCAACCAGCGTGCCACGCATGAAATCAGGTCCTTTCCTGCGGGCCGGCATCAACCGACCGGTCCGGGAAACAGCGTGTTGCGAATTATAAATCGGCCGGAACCCCGGCCCGCCGTCAGTTCTTGTCGAGCCCGTATAGCGAATGCAGCGTGCGCACCGCAAGTTCGGTATAGGCGGCGTCGATGAGAATGCTGACTTTGATCTCCGAGGTCGTGATGGCCAGAATGTTGATTCCCTTGTCGGCAAGCGCCCGGAACATCTTGGCGGCGACGCCGGCGTGGGAGCGCATGCCCACGCCGATGACCGAGATCTTGACGATGTTGGTCGAGCCGCGCAGCTCCTTGTAGCCGATATCCGCCTTGGCCGCGCTGATCACCTTTTCGGCGCGCTCGTAATCGGCGACCGGGACGGTGAAGGTCATATCCGTGTAGCGGCCGTCGTCGGACACGTTCTGGACGATCATGTCGACATTGATGTTGGATTCGGCGAGCGGCCCGAATACGCGGGCTGCAACGCCCGGCTTGTCCTCGACCTTGAGCAGGGTGATCTTGGCCTCGTCCTTGGAATAGGCGATGCCGCTGACGATTTGCTGTTCCACGATCTCGTCCTCGTCGCAAACAAGGGTCCCGATCCGCACTTCATTGGCCGACAGCGCCGGCGCCAGGCTCTCCGGCTCGGCGAAGGAGGAGCGAACCATAACCTTGACATGGTGGTTCATGGCAAGCTCGACCGAGCGGGTCTGCAGGACCTTGGCGCCGAGCGAGGCCATTTCAAGCATTTCCTCATAGGAAATCCGGTCGAGGCGGCGCGCCTTGGCGACGATCCGCGGGTCGGTCGTATAGACGCCGTCGACGTCGGTGTAGATGTCGCAGCGGTCGGCATGGAGGGCGGCGGCAACGGCCACCGCGCTGGTGTCCGAGCCGCCACGCCCCATCGTCGTAATGCGGCCCGACGGCGCCACCCCCTGGAAGCCCGAGATGACCGCGACCTGGCCCTCCTTGAGGCGCTCGATGAGGACCTTGCCGTCGATCGCCCTGATTCGCGCCGTGCCGTGCGCGTCGTCGGTCTCGATCGGGACCTGCCAGCCCTGCCAGGAGCGCGCCGAGACGCCGATCTCCTGCAGCGCGATGGCGAGCAGGCCCGTCGTCACCTGCTCTGCGGAGGCCACCACCGTGTCATATTCGCGCGCATCGTGGAGCACCGCCGTCTCCCGCGTCCAGGCGACCAGCTCGTTGGTCTTGCCGGCCATGGCCGAGACGATAACGGCGACCTCGTGACCGGCCGCGACCTCGCGCGCGACGTGACGAGCGACGGTCTTGATCCGTTCCACATTGGCGACCGAAGTGCCGCCGAACTTCATGACGATGCGGGCCATGGGGGACTGGATTTCCCAACTTGCCTGCGCGCCGAGCCGCGCGAGAGGGCGGCCCTACATATCCGCAAGCCGGGCCGCCCGCAACCTTGACAAGGTCCCGCCCGCATGGAGCTAATGGCCGCACACGGGAGCGACCATGGCGAACACCAGGACGAAGGCAAGAAAGGGCGCCGCCGGCGCCACCAGCATCGACCCGGACGAGGTTGCGCGCTTTTCCGCGCAGGCGGCCGAATGGTGGGACCCGCACGGCAAGTTCCGCCCCTTGCACAAGCTCAACCCGGTCAGGCTCACCTTCATCCGCGATGAGGTCTGCGCGCATTTTTCCCGCGACCCGCGCCGCGCGGACAGCTTTTCCGGCCTGCGGCTCCTCGACATCGGCTGCGGCGGCGGCCTGCTATGCGAGCCGATGGCCAATCTCGGCGCAGACGTGGTCGGCGTCGATCCCTCGCACAACAATATCGAGACCGCGCGGGCCCACGCGCGCGAGCAGGGGCTTGAGATCGACTATCGCTGTGCCGGCGCCGAGGAGCTGGCGGAGGCCGGCGAGGATTTCGATGTGGTGCTCAACATGGAGGTGGTCGAGCACGTCGCCGATGTGGGGGTGTTTCTTGACGCCTGCGGCCGGCTGGTGCGGCCCGGCGGGCTGATGTTCATGGCCACCTTGAACCGCACGCTGAAGGCCTTCGCGCTGGCCATCGTCGGCGCCGAATACATTCTGCGCTGGCTGCCGCGCGGCACCCACCGCTGGGACAAGTTCGTCACGCCGTTGGAATTGGAAAAGGCGCTCGGCACAGCGGGCTTACGCGCGCGCAAGCCCGTCGGGGTCATCTACAACCCGCTCGCCGATGCCTGGCTGCAAAGCGCCGACACCGACGTCAACTACATGCTGGTGGCGGAGAAGCCGGGGAGCTAACGCCGGCCGCCGAAAGCAGCTGGCCTGGTGGTCCGCGGCTTGGCGATCAGGCCTTCGCGCTGCGCCTGCTTGCGCGCGGCCTTGCGGGCCCTGCGGATGGCCTCGCCCGCCTCCCGCGCCCTCTTTTCGGACGGCTTTTCATACGCCCGGCGGCGCTTCATCTCGCGAAAAAGGCCTTCGCGCTGAAGCTTCTTCTTCAGGACCCTGAGGGCCTGGTCGACATTGTTGTCCCGAACGATAACTTGCAGGGTCATTCTCCTTTCAGGGTTGCTGGGTGAAATCTTGGGACCATGTCCCGGAAACGCATTGGGAAGAATTGCCCGGCGCCGAGGCGCCGGACAATTCCGAACAGATCGAAAGGCTAGGCGTTCTGAAGATTGGCCGCGGCAGACTTGCCGGACCGCTCGTCGACCTTAACCTCGTAGCTGACCTTCTGCCCTTCCGTCAGGGCCGGAAGGCCGGCGCTCTCGACGGCGGTCGCGTGAACGAATACGTCCGGGCCTCCGTCGGTCGGCTCGATGAAGCCGAAGCCGCGATTGTGATTGAAGAATTTAACAGTACCAGTGGCCATGAGGGCCTCCTTGTTGACGACGCGAAACGCGTTTTGCCCGCACGACCATCGCGCGGGCTCTCATCCGAATTCAGCGATGTCTTGAAGGGGGCCGTTTTTGGGCCAGTGCAGCAAGGCAGACCGAAATATCGAATGCCCCACATATGGACGCTCTGGCGGCAAACGTCAATCCCGGCAACGAACCTGGCCCCCAATTTGGTGAACGCCAACCGAGCGCGGCTCGGCCGGCGCGCCCGGCCCTATTTGATGAAACTGCCGTCGTTGAGGTCGGCGATCGCCTGGCGCAATTCGGCGTTGGTGTTCATCACGATCGGCCCGTACCAGGCAACCGGCTCCTTGATCGGCTTGCCGGAGACCAGCAGGAAGCGGATGCCCTCCTCGCCGGCTTGCACCGTCACCTCGTCGCCGGAGTCGAACAGGACCAGCGACCGGTTGCCCGTCTGCTCGCGGATCAGCGCATCGACCCCGTCGACTGCCTTTTCGGTGAGGACGCCGAAAGGCTGCGAGGCGTCGCGGAATGTCCCCGAGCCGTCGAAAACATAGGCGAATGCGTGCCGCTCCGTCTCGACCGGCAGGCTCTTGCGCCGGCCCGGCGGGACCCAGATGTCGAGATAGCGCGGGTCCGCGGCGACGCCGTCGACCGGGCCGCGCTTGCCCCAGAACTCGCCGCAGACGACCCGGACCCGGGTGCCGTCGTCATCGACGATCTCCGGGATCTCGGTGCCCGGAATGTCCTGGTAGCGGGGTTGGGTCATCTTCAGCGAGGAGGGCAGGTTGGCCCAGAGCTGAAAGCCGTGCATGCGCCCGTTGGGGTCGCCCTTCGGCATCTCCTGGTGGAGAATGCCGCTGCCGGCGGTCATCCACTGCACGTCGCCGGCGCCGAGCGTCCCCTGATTGCCGAGGCTGTCGCCATGGTCGACCGTTCCGGCGAGCACGTAGGTGATGGTCTCGATGCCGCGGTGCGGATGCCAGGGAAAGCCGGCGCTGTAGTCGTCGGGGCGTTCGTTGCGGAAATCGTCGAACAACAGGAACGGGTCGAACTCGCCGGTGTCGCCGAAGCCGAAGGCCCGGCGCAGCCTCACGCCCGCGCCTTCCATGGTGGGCTTGGACTCGATGATGCGCTTGACGGGGCGAATGGACATGGCGGTTCCGACCTTCCTGTTTCGAGACGTTCTTATTTGTGCATCGAGGAAGGGATTGTCCACCCCCTGGCGCGGAGCCTAATTGCGGTCCTCGGGCAGGACCGGCAGGGGATGAAACTCGATGCCTTCCTCGCGCAGGCTTTTCGCCTCGTCGGTCGATGCTTCGCCGTAGATGCCGCGGCTTTCGGCCTCCTTGTAGTGGATCTTGCGCGCCTCTTCGGCGAACCGGTCGCCGACATAGTCGGCATTCGCCGTCACATGCTCGCGCAGCTTGCGCAGCGCCGTCCTCAGCTCGGCCTCCTTGGGATCGGCTTGAAAGACGGCTTGCGGCTTGTCGGCGCCTTGGGCTTTGCCCTCGGCCCCAGTCGTGGCACTTGACTTGGTCCTTGTCTTGGCCGGAACCGCGGGCGCCATCAGCGCCTTGTCGACATGGTTGCTGCCGCAGGCCGGGCATTCGAGCTGGCCTGAGGCCTTCTGTTCGTCGAAGGCGGCGGATCGGGAAAACCAGCCGTCGAAGGTGTGGCCGTTGTCGCAAGTGAGCCGGTAGCGGATCATAGTCTCATGCCGTCATTCGGCGGCTTCCGCCTTGCCGGCCTGGCGCAAGGTGAAGCCGCGGTCGTGTTGCAGCGCCGGGATGCGCGCCCGCGCTTCGGCGCAGGCGGCCGGGTTGATCTTGGCGGTGATCACGCAAGGGTCGGTCCCGGCTTCCGCCAGCACCTCGCCCCAGGGGGCGATGATAAGGCTGTGGCCGAAGGTCTCGCGCCCGTTCTCGTGGGTTCCGCCCTGGGCGGCGGACATCACATAACAGCCGGTCTCGATCGCTCGCGCCCGCTGCAGCACGTGCCAGTGAGCCTGCCCGGTCTGGCGGGTGAACGCCGCCGGGATCGCCAGGAAGTCGGCGCCCGCCTGCGCCAGGGCCCGATAGAGATAGGCAAAGCGCAGATCGTAGCAGATGCTCAAACCGAGCCGGCCCCAGGGCAAATCCATGGTGACGGCCTCCTTGCCGGGGCGGTAATTCCGCGATTCGCGATAGGTCTCGCCGTTCGGCAGGTCGACGTCGAACATGTGGATCTTGTCGTAGCGGGCGGCGATGGCCCCGTCGGGCGCAAGAACGAAGGCGCGGTTGGCGGCCTTGTCCGGGGCAACGCGGATGGCGAGCGAGCCGATGTGAAGCCAGATGCCGAGCTCGGCGGCAAGCGCCTTGAAGCGCGCGAGCGCCGGGTCCTCGTCCTCGGCCACGATTTTGGCGAACAGGACCTCGGAGCGTAGCTCCATCAGCGCCGTCTGCTCGGGCGTCTGCACATATTGGGCCCCGGTCGCCGCCGCCTCGCGGATCAGCGCCTCGGCCGCCTCGATATTGGCGGCCACGTTCTGGCCGGCGCGAAGCTGCACGCAGGCTGCCGTGAAGGTCTGCTCGCCCATTGGCCCGATCCTTCTTGCTCACCGCCACCGCCGGTTCGGACGGATCAAGTTTCGCCTCTATCCCGTTAATGTCGGGTCAATTTCATTATAGACCATGCCCCCGCGCTTGAGCAGGTCTGCGGCGGCATGGCTCCATATGGGCTCTATATGGGCGCCTCGATGATCTGCGCAACCCGGGCGAAAACCAGGGCGTCGACACGTTCGGCGCCGGCCCGGCGGGCGACCCGGGCGCAGGCCTCCACCGTCGCCCCGGTGGTCAGCACGTCGTCGATAAGAAGAATGCGCTGGCCCTTGAGGCGGCCGGCCCAGTCGGTGCGCACCGCGAAGGCGCCGGCGACGTTGCGCCGGCGCTGCTCGGCGGTCAGCCCGACCTGGTGCGCGGTCGGCCGGGTTCGTATCAGGGCGTCGGGCGCGAAGCGAAGTCCCGCCGCCTCGGCGACGATGCGGGCAAGCAGGACCGACTGGTTGAAGCGGCGCGACCAAAGCCTGCCGCGATGCAACGGCACCGGGACGATGAGGGTCGCATCGGCCAACAGCTCGGCGCCGGCGCGCGCCATCAGCCCTCCCATCATGCGCGCAAGATCGTGGCGGTCGCGATATTTGAGCGCGTGGATCATCGCCCGCGAGACGTCGTCGAACAGCGCCACGGCGCGGGCCCGGTCATAGGCAGGCGGATCGCTTGCCGCCCGAGCGCTCACCGCCGGAAAGCCGGGGTCGATCGCAAACGGTATGCCGAGCCGCTGACAAAAGGGCGGCGCGATGAAGCGCAGGGCGCGCCAGCACGTGCCGCAGACATGGCCATGAGCGTCGATGCGCGCGCCGCAGGCGGCGCATTGCGGCGGCAGCAGGAAATCGACCAGCGCGCGGGAGAGGGCGCGCGCCCGCGCCCCACCTCCGTTCTGCTGCGGCGTGGCGGGAGCCCTGTCTGCCGAGACGCCATCCATGAACCCGATGCTAGAGGAAAATGCTCCTCGCGCGAAGGCTTGAGCCAGCAGGGTCGCCGCTAGGACGACCGTAACGAGGCGAGGGGAAAATCGAACTCGCATACGACGCCCGAGGGTTCGAACCGCAATCGAGCATCACCATGGAGCAGCCGGGCAAGGCTGCTCTCGATGAGCTGCGTCCCAAAATTCCTCTTGGTCGGCTCTTTGACAGCGGGGCCACCCTTCTCGGCCCAGATCAGTTTGAAACGTTGCGCTTTTTCATCGAGCACCAATGTAATTTCGACATGCCCCTCGGCGTTGGACAGCGCACCGAACTTTGTCGCATTCGTGCACAGTTCATTGAGTGCCAAGGCGAGGGACATTACCGCGGCCGGGCCAACATCGATCTCTGCCGCTCGAACGATAAATCGTCCCGAATCAGGTGAGTCAAAGGGTTTGATGGCGGCGCGCACGAGTTCCGGAAGATTCGCGCCGGTCCAGCTTGTTTGCAGGAGTATATCGTGTGCCTGACCTAACGCAATCAGCCGGTGTGCAATGGCTTCCCGTCCTCGTTCCATGCTCGTCGCGTACTTCAGGCTTTGCGAGGTGATCGCCATTACCGTTGCAAGCGTGTTTTTCACGCGATGATGCAACTCCTCCAGCAGCAGGCGCTGCAAACGCGCGGCAGACTCTTGCTCCGTGGAATCAAATCCAGCTTTTACAAGCAACTGCGAGGCGTCTATGCGGGCCTGCGCCAACAATTGGCGGAGCTCGGTGTTTTCCGCCTGCAGCGTGGCCTCATTGGGTGTCGTAAAGGCTTTGGCCATGCGATTCTCTCTACCTCTACTGCGAAATGAATTTGACCATTGTCGGCTGCCGACCATCCACCATGACTTTTGGCCACTGGTGAATTTCGCACCAGCGTGGACAATAGCAGACGACAGAGTTCCCATGAAGTCCCGGGCACGCAGCTCATAGCGAGCACGCCTCGTCTCGCGCTCCTTTGACGGCAAGCGGCCAATGGGAGTAACGGTGGGGTGCACCGCAGCAAGGACATTCACCGAGGCCGGGAGTTCCCGTCATATTCGACCGTGCCCTGCTGGCCCAAAGGCGCGCCCGCGCCGCCGCGGCCAGGCGCGGCAACAGCATGGCCTAAGGCACGTACTTCTCCAGCCGTTTGAGCTGGCTTTTCAACTCGTCGATCTGCTCTATCAGGTCGAGGGCAAGCGCCGCCCCGGCGGGATTGAGGCCCAGATCCCGCTCCAGCCGGTGCGCCTTCAGCACCCGCACGACAGTCACTTCGGAAAACCGCCATCGTGCGACGCGATCGCCTTCAACCTCGATCGCGCCTTCCTCGACATAGGCCCGGACCGTTGTCTCGGGCAGGCCGCACCGTTCGCAGACCTCTTGCAGGGCCAGCTTGTTTTTCTCGCTCAGGATTTCACCGGCCATGCCAGACCTCCCCTGTTGCTATTTCGCGCGGTCCCGCTCGCCCTGCCGCGCGTCGCGCATCAGGTTCTTGCGCGGGTCGAAGTCGAGTTCATTGGCCATCCGCTCGTAGAGCTTCTTCGCCGCGGCGCTGTCGGCCGGCGGCAGGGCAATCTGCAATGTCACATACAGATCGCCTGGCCGCCTGGACGGAAGGCCGCGCCCCTTGAGCCGCAGCTTCCGCCCCTGCCGGGAGCCCGCGGGAACGTTCAGGTCGACGACCCCGCCGGGCGTCGGCACCTTGACCTTTGCGCCAAGCGCGGCTTCCCAGGGCGTCACCGGCAGATCGAGATACAGGTCGGAGCCGTCCGCGTTGTAGACGGGATGCGGGGCGAAGGCGATCTCCAGATAAAGGTCGCCCGGCTCGCCGCCGCCCAGCCCCGGCGCGCCCTGGCCCTTCAGGCGGATATGCTGGCCCTCGCGCACGCCCCTGGGAAGGGTCGTCTCGAGCTTGCGTTCGCGCATGGCCAAATGCCCGTTCTCGGTCAGTTCGGGCAGTTTCAGGACGATCGTGCGCTTCGCCCCATGGAACGCATCCTCCAGATCGATAAGCACCTTGGCGTGGTGGTCTTGCCCCTTCGCGCGAAACCGCGTTCGCGCGCCGTCCGCCCGCCGCTGACGGATGGCCTCGCCGAATAGGCTCTCGAAGAAATCGGAAAACTCGTGCGCGCCCGCGCCATCGCCGCCCGAGAATTCAAACCCCGCATCCCAGTTCGGCGGCGGCCGGAACTCCTGCCCCGGCCGGTAGCCCTTGCCGAGCCGGTCGTATGCCGCCCGCTTTTCCGGGTCTTTCAGGACTTCGTTGGCCTCGCCGATCTCCTTGAACTTTTCCTCCGCGCCCGCTTCCTTGTTCAGGTCCGGGTGGTATTTGCGCGCGAGCTTCCTGTAGGCGCGTTTAATCTCGTCCTGCGTCGCCGATTTCTCGACGCCGAGACTCTTGTAGTAATCCTTATATTCCATGTCCTTGCCGTTTTCGGGGCTTGCGTGTCCGGAGCTTACACGATGCGGATTGCGGTTGAACGGAAAGATGGACGCATTGCGTTCCGCCAGCCGCGCACGGTATCCAAGAGGTCAGGAGAGCAAGGATATTCACCGATGCCGGGAGTTCCCGTCATATTCGACCGCGCCCTGCTTGCCCGCCGGCGCGCCCGCGCTGCCGCGGCGATGGCGTCAGCCGATTTTCTGCTCAAGGAGGTCGCCGCCGACTTCGCCGACCGGCTGTCGCTGATCAAGCGCGACTTTGCGCGCGCCGCCGATATCGGCAGCCATACCGGACTGGTTGCCGACGCCATCGCGGCGCTTCCCAATGTCGGCGTGGTGGTGCGCAGCGACCGCTGCCAGGCGCTGATTGCCGGCCAACCCGGCCCTCGGCTTGTCTGCGACGAGGAGCTGTTGCCCTTCGCGCCGGAATCCTTGAATCTCGTCGTCTCCGGCCTGACCCTGCAATGGGTCAACGACCTGCCCGGCGCATTGGCGCAGATCGCCGCAGCCTTGAAGCCGGACGGGCTGTTCCTTGCCGCCCTTCTCGGCGGCGACACGCTTTATGAGCTGCGCCAGGCGCTGACCGCGGCCGAGATCGAGATGCGCGGCGGCGCCAGCCCCCGTGTGTCGCCCTTCGTCGAGGTGCGCGAGCTGGGCAGCCTGCTGCAGCGGGCGGGCTTCGCCCTGCCGGTCACCGACACCGACCGGCTCACCGCCCGCTACGCCGACATGTTCGAGCTGATGGGCGAACTGAAGGCCATGGGCGCCACCAACGTGATGAGCGAGCGCAGCCGCTCAGCCCTGCCGCGCGGGGTGCTGTTTCGCGCCGCGGAAATCTACGCCGAGCGCTTTGCCGGAACGGACGGCCGCATTCCGGCGACCTTCGAGATCGTCACCGCGACCGGCTGGCGGCCGCATGACAGCCAGCAAAGGCCGCTGCGCCCGGGCTCGGCGCGCATGCGCCTTGCCGATGCCCTGGGAACACGGGAGATTCCGGCCGGGGAGAAGACAGGGCCCCGACGCTAGAGCATGTTCCGCAAAAGTGGGAACCGGTTTTGCGACAAGAACAGGCTCAACCAAGAAGCGTGTTCCGCAAAAGTGGGAACCGGTTTTGCGACAAGAACAGGCTCAACCAAGAAGCATGTTCCGCAAAAGTGGGAACCGGTTTTGCGACAAGAACAGGCTCAACCAAATAGATAAGACCGAAATCCGATCGAGATGGATTTCGGTCCCGGTGAATTGCCGGTTGACACGGGAGAGGGAACAGGCCCTAGGGGGAAGATATTTAGCCGCCGCTCAGCTTGTCGGCAGCCGGCTGGTAATAATCGCTCTGGAGCGTAGCGCCGAGCGTAAAGACCACGGCTATGATTGCCGCCGCCACGGCGGTGGCGATCAGCGCATATTCGATGGCGGTGGCGCCGCGCTGGTCATGCCGGAACGCGCCCAACGCCGCTGCCAAGCGGGACCTCAATTCGGATTTGCTACCCAACCTGACTGCTCCTTCGCCGGATCTGTTTTGCGGCCCTCGAGCGGCAACTACAAGAGGTCCTGCAGTTGGGCGATGAGAGGCACATCCGCCGGCGGCATCGGAAAGCCCGCGAGCCGGTTCGGTTTCACCCATTTAAGCTCCTGGCCCTCGCGGGCCGAAACC
>JAUYJB010000173.1 GCA_030688605.1 Hyphomicrobiales bacterium | reverse complement strand
GCGCCGTGGCCAGGCGCGGCTCGCCGGGCGATGCGGTGCATCGGCCAACAGCCGCAACACCGCCACGGCGCAAAAGAACCTTAGCCTTCGGTGGGCCAAATCGGCCCACCGGGTTCGTTGCGGCGCTCGCCCGATATCCCGTATCGCGCGTCGCGGCCCACGCCTGCCCGGACGAACCGATTTGGCCCATCGAATCGATCCCCTATAACCATGAACCGCCTAGGTCGGACAGAGTCGGAATTGGCCGAGGCTGTGTTTGTCGACAGAGCCTACCAGCAGCGTGTCAATCAGCACTGCCGCCTACCAGTTGACCGTGGACCGATTGAACGTCGCGGGAGTGGCGGCCCCTCCGACCCATACGAATATTTCGTAAGCTGCAATTCCTAAGGCTCGGAAGGCGAGAAGCGGCCAGCCGATGTTATCGGCGCGGCGAAAAGGTCGCCGAGGTGGTGTCACGGTTTGAAATATTTCTCCTTGACGTGAGAACAAAACGAGAACATAGTGGTGGCGCTATGGAGGAGGCAGCCATGATGTTTTCGATTCGCGACCTGGCCGCGGCACTCGCGTTGCTCAGTTTCGGGGCCGGCCTGGTGGCGCTTTCGGACGCCCTCATGGGTCTTCTCTAGAGCCTCGCATCGTCCCGAAAGCCGGAGCGCGCTGCACCCTCTCGCCCCCCGCATGTGGAAAAGCGCGCTCCGGCGAGGTGACTTGACCTTAAGGCTGGGCCAGGATGCGGCGTCTTCGACGAGGCGATTCGATGGCCGAGAGCAAACGGCACAAGCCGAGATCAACCCCCGATTTCGTGCACCTTCGGGTGCGCTCGGCCTATTCGCTGCTCGAAGGGGCGCTGCCGATCAAGCGCCTGGTCGGGCTTGCGGTCGCCGACGCGATGCCGGCGCTGGCCATCTGCGACACCGGCAATCTGTTCGGCGCGCTGGAATTTGCTTCCGCCTCGGCCGATGCCGGCATCCAGCCGATCATCGGCCTGACGCTTGCCGTCGACATGGGCGAGGAGGCGGGCGACGCCCACGCCGCGCGCGCCAGGCAGAAGCGCCGCGACTTTCCCGCGCTCGCCCTGTTTGCCCGCAGCGAGGCCGGCTACCGCAACCTGATGCGGCTTTCAAGCCACGCCTTTCTCGAAACCGATCCGGCCGAGCGGCCGCATGTCCGGCTTGCCGATCTTCAGGCCCATGGAAAGGGGCTTATCGCGCTCACCGGGGGCCCAGGCGGGCCCGTCAACGAGGCGATCGAGGCCGGCCGGTCGGACCAGGCCCGCGCGCGCGCCGAGGCGCTGACGGCGCTCTTTCCCGATGGCCTTTATGTCGAGCTGCAGCGCCACGGCCTCGACGCCGAAAGGACGGCGGAAGGGCCGCTGATCGAGCTTGCCTATGCGCTCGGCCTGCCGCTCGTTGCCAGCAATGATGCCTTCTTCCCGGGACCTGAGGATTTCGAGGCCCATGACGCGCTTATATGCATCGCCGAAGGGGCGCCGGTCTCGGACGAAAGCCGCCGCCGGCTGACGCCCGAGCACGGCTTCAAGACGCGCGCCGAGATGTGTGCGCTGTTCGCCGATCTCCCCGAGGCGCTCGCAAGCACCGTCGAGATCGCCGAGCGCTGCGCCTATTGGCCGCAGCCGGCGGCGCCCATGCTGCCGAAATATGCCGGCGCCGACGGCGACGAGGACGAGGAGCTGACGGCCCAGGCGCGCGCAGGCCTCGCCGCGCGGCTTCAAGCCCAGGGGCCCGCCGCCGACCACGACACGGAAGACTATGAGGAGCGGCTCGAATTCGAGCTCGGCGTCATCGAGCGCATGCGCTATTCGGGCTATTTCCTGATTGTCGCCGACTTCATCAAATGGGCCAAGGCGCGCGCCATTCCCGTCGGGCCGGGGCGCGGCTCGGGCGCGGGCTCGCTGGTTGCCTGGTCGCTGACCATCACCGACCTCGACCCGATCCGCTTCGGCCTCCTGTTCGAGCGCTTCCTCAATCCGGAGCGCGTGTCGATGCCCGACTTCGACATCGATTTCTGCCAGGACCGGCGCGACGAGGTGATCCGCTACGTGCAGGATCGCTACGGCCGCGACCAGGTGGCGCAGATCATCACCTTCGGCACCTTGCAGGCGCGCGCGGTCCTGCGCGACGTGGGCCGGGTGTTGGAGATGCGCTATGGCGAGGTCGACCGGCTGGCCAAGCTGGTGCCGCACAATCCGGCCCATCCGGTGAGCCTCGCCGACGCCATCGCCGGCGAGCCGCGGCTTGCCGAAGCGCGCGATTCAAACCCGCTCGTCGCCCAGCTCCTGCGCATCGCGCTGCGTCTGGAGGGGCTTTACCGCCACGCCTCGACCCATGCCGCCGGCATCGTCATCGGCGACCGCTCCCTGCACGAGATCGTGCCGCTCTACCGCGACCCGCGCTCGGAATTTCCGGTCACCCAGTTCAACATGAAATGGGTCGAGCAGGCGGGGCTGGTGAAGTTCGACTTTCTCGGCCTGAAGACGCTGACGGTGATCGACACCGCGGTCAAGCTCCTGGCCCGGCGCGGGATCGCGCTCGATATCGGCGCCCTGCCGCTCGACGACGAGGCGACCTACGACATGCTTTCGAGCGGCGACACCTCGGGCGTGTTCCAACTGGAAAGCGGCGGCATGCGCGACGCCGTCAAGCGCATGCGGCCAGACCGGATCGAGGACATCATCGCCCTCGTCTCGCTCTATCGGCCGGGGCCGATGGACCATATTCCGACCTATTGCAACCGCAAGCACGGGCTGGAAAAGCCCGACTATTTGCACGAGATGCTGCGGCCGATCCTGGAGGAAACCTACGGCGTCATCATCTATCAGGAGCAGGTGATGCGCATCGCCCAGGTGATGTCCGGCTACTCGCTCGGACAGGCCGACCTGTTGCGCCGCGCCATGGGCAAGAAGATCAAGTCGGAGATGACCAAGCAGCGTGCCGGCTTCATCGAAGGCGCGGTCGAAAACGGCATTTCCCGCGAGCAGGCCGAGCACGTCTTCGAGCTGGTCGCCAAATTCGCCGACTACGGCTTCAACAAGTCGCACGCGGCGGCCTATGGGCTGATCGCCTATCAGACCGCCTATCTCAAGGCGCATTACCCGGCCGAGTTCCTCGCCGCCTCGATGACGCTGGACATCAACAACACCGACAAGCTCAACGATTTCCGCCGCGAGGCCGAACGCCTCGGCATCCGCCTCAAGCCGCCCTCGATCAACGTCTCGGGCGTCGCCTTCGCGCCGGATGGCGACGCCATCCACTATTCGCTCGCCGCCATCAAGACTGTCGGCCGGCAGGCGGTCGAGCACATCGTCGCCGAGCGCGAGCGGGCGGGCCCGTTCCGGGATCTCACCGACTTCGCAAGCCGCGTCTCGCCGCGCATGGTCAACCGGCGGGCGCTGGAAAACCTCGCCGCGGCCGGCGCCTTCGATGCCCTCGAACCCAACCGGGCGGCGGTGGTCAAGGCCGCCGAGACCATCCTCGGCCACGCGACGCGGGCCGCCGAATCCCGCGAGGGAGGCCAGAACGAGCTGTTTTCCAACGGCGCCGACGCCCAGCCCATCCGGCTGCGCGAGGTCGAGCCGTGGCCGCCGATGGAACGGCTCAAGCACGAGTTCGAGGCGGTCGGCTTCTTTCTCTCCGGCCATCCGCTCGACGACGTCATGCCGGCGCTGCAGCGCGCCGGCGTCAAGAGCTGGAGCCAGTTCCATGCCGCCATCCAGCGCGGCGACAGCGCGGCGCGCCTTGTCGGCACCGTCGTGTTCCGCCAGGAGCGGCGGGCAAGAAGCGGCAACCCGTTCGCGTTCGTCGGCTTCTCCGACCCGAGCGGGCAATATGAGGCGGTGGTGTTCGCCGACACCCTCAGCGCCGCCCGCGACCTGCTGGAACCGGGCAAGTCGGTGCTGGTCAACGTCGAGGCCGACATCCGCGGCGGCGAGGTGCGCTTGCGCGTGCAGCAGGTCGAGCCGCTCGATGCGGCCGCGGCCCGCCTGGAGCAGCAGAGCTTGCGGATTTTCCTCAGCGAGGCAGCCGAGCTCGACGCGCTCGAAAGCCGGTTTCCCGACAAGGGCAAGGGCGTCATCGATCTCGTCGTTTCGCTTGACGGGGCCGGCCGCGAGGTCGAGGTGCGGCTTGCCGGCCGCTTCCGCCTCAACCCGCAAATCGCGGGCGTCCTGCGGACGCTTCCGGGCGTCATCGACGTGGAGATGTCGTAAATCTGTCGCATCCCCGTCAAAAAACCCCACCAAAGCCTTTGGAGCTGCTGGATATCACCGTGTCGCCGATTGTCAGGCGGCGCCGAAATGGCTAGAGCGGTTCATGGTTATAGGGGATCGATTCGATGGGCCAAATCGGTTCATCCGGGCAGGCGTGGGCCGCGACGCGCGATACGGGATATCGGGCGAGCGCGGCAAGGAACCCGGTGGGCCGATTTGGCCCACCGAAGGC
>JAUYJB010000172.1 GCA_030688605.1 Hyphomicrobiales bacterium | reverse complement strand
CTGATCGAAAACTTCTTCTGCAAACTCAAGGAGTTCAAGCGCATCGCCATGCGCGCCGACAAAACCGACGAGAGCTTCAAAGCCATCATCCATCTCGCCGCCGCCGTCATCAACTCACGATGAATCTCAACAGGCCTTAGTTCCCGGACAGGACTTGACTTGCGACGTTGATATATTTGCGCCCGGCATCCTGCGCCTCGCGCACGGCATCCTCCAGGCTCGCCTCATCGCGCACGCTGGTGAGCTTGATCAGCATCGGCAGGTTGATGCCGGCGATGACCTCGACATGAGCGCTCTCCATGACCGAGATCGCCAGGTTGGAGGGCGTGCCGCCGAACATGTCGGTGAGAAGCACGACGCCGCTGCCACTGTCGACGCGCTCGACGGCGGCGAGAATGTCGGCCCGGCGCTGCTCCATGTCGTCGTCGGGGCCGATCGAGACGGTCTCGATATTGCTCTGAGGACCGACCACATGCTCCAACGCCGCGCGAAACTCGGCCGCGAGCTTGCCGTGCGTGACCAGGACAAGACCAATCATTCATGCGATCCCATCATGCGGCCGCGCACGAAGCGGCCGATCTCAGCCTTTGCATACGGTGGGCCGCAATCATGGGCCGGATGGCTGTTGCAGCGCAAGAGCGTTTGCTGGTGTCCGCAGGACGCGCCGCGCTTGGATGGCGCACTCGATCAAACTCTGACATCATCGCCCGAGAAATCGGCAAGGTCGCCGCCGGCGGCAAGGTGCGACATGGCGTGCAGCACGAGCGCGGCGGCGAGCGGATTCCGCATCGGCACGGCAAGGCGCGGCAGAGCGACGCCGAGGAGCTCGCTGCGCAAATCGTCCGGCTGCGGCAGGCGCGGGATATCGTTTGCCGGCGTCAGATCGGCGAGGAGGCCGATGCGGGCGAGCGGCTCATGGGCGAGGGGCACGATTCCGAGGCCGCGAATCTCGATGCGTCCGGCGATTGCCGCGACGGGGCTCGCCAGCAGGCGGCCGTCTTGCGCCTCGACCAACACCTGATCGTCGCAGACGAGGCGGGCGAAGGCGAACGGACGCGGCTCGCGGATCAGGGACCAGGCAAGCGTCGACTTACCGCTGCCGGAGGCTCCGCGAATGAGCACGCCGCGAGCGCCCAGAAGCACGCAGCTCGCCGCCATGGCCACCGGGCCCGCCGTCGCGCCGCCCGTTTGCATCATTTTGTCGGCAGGCGGACGACCAAGCGGGCGCCGACGATCCGCGCTTGGCCCTGAGTATCCTTGGCGATGCGGTTTTCCGCCCAGATGCGCCCACTGTGGCTCTCGACGATCTGCCGCGAGATCGACAGGCCGAGGCCCGAATTCTGGCCGAAAGCCTCAGTGCTGGGCCGGTCGGTGTAGAAGCGCCTGAAGATGCGTTCCAAATTCTCCGGCGGAATGCCGGGGCCCTCGTCCTCGACCAGGATTTCGATGTGTCGGGCCAGCCGCCGCGCCGTCACCCAGACCCGGCCGTCCGGCGCGGAGAAGGAGCGAGCATTGTCGAGCAGATTGGCGGTGACCTGGCCGAGGCGGCTGGCGTGGCCGGATACGACAAAGGCGTTGCCGCCGGCCTTTGCATCGCGAATGAAAAGCTCTACCTCGCTTTCGTTTGAGTCGCGGGTATCGTTGACGATGGAAATGACCGTGCTGAGCAGATTGGCGATGTCGACCGGCTCGGCCTCCTCGCGAGCCAGTTCGGCATCAAGCCGCGAGGCGTCGGAAATGTCGCTGATCAGCCGATCGAGCCGACTGACATCGTGGCGGGCGATCTTGATCAGACGTGCAAGATCCGCCTTGTTGGTCACCAGAGGCAGCGTATCGACCGCGCTTCTCAGCGAGGTCAGCGGGTTCTTCAGCTCGTGCGCCACGTCGGCGGCAAAACTCTCGATCGCCTCGATGCGGTCATAGAGCGCGTCGGTCATGTCGCGCAGGGTCCCGGACAGGTGGCCGATCTCGTCGTTGCGGTGGGTGAAGTCCGGCAGGGCGGCGCGCGCCTTGATCGATCGCCGGACCCGTTCGGCGGCGTCGGCCAGCCGCCGCACCGGGCCGGCTATGGTGCTCGCCAGGACGATCGACAGCACCGTGGTGACCAGTGCCGCGACGATGAAGACGCGGGCCACGCCGAGCCGCTCGGCATGCAGCACCGCATCGATATCGCCGCCCTGGGTCGACAGCAAGAGGACGCCGAGGACGGCGCGGAACCGGTTTACCGGCACCGCGACCGAGACGACGATCTCGCCTTTGTCGTTGACCCGCACGATGGTTCCCTTCGATCCGGTCAACGCCGCCTGCACCTCGGGATAGCCCTTGCCGTTATCGGGGCCGAGCTCCTCGTAAAACGGCAGGTCGCCGCGGCGCATCCACAACAGCGCCTGGCGCCAAAGCCGCTCGAGCAGGCCGGGTTCTGATTCGAGCAGCGGCGGCAAGTCGTAGCGCAGGATCTGACCGCGCGAGTAAAGGTGACGCGAATCGAGAATGAGCAAGCCGTCGCGGTCATAGATGCGCGCGCGGGTGCCGGTCGGCAGGATCAGGCGCCGCAGGATCGGCGCCACCCGCTCCGGGTTGATGGGAAATTCGAGCTCGCTGAGCCCTTCCTCGACCGGCGCCACGCTTTCGCCCGCGTCGAGCTCCAACAGCTGCTGCGGATTAATGGTGATGGTGTCGGTGTCGGCGGTGGCCGAGGCGGAGATCGCCGCGGCGATGATCTCGCCCTGGGTCAGCAGGCTCTGCACGCGCGCGTCGATCAGTCCCTCGCGGAACTGGTTCATGTAGAGAAAGCCGGAAACCAGAACCAAGAGCGCGCCCAGATTGAGGATGACGATGCGCCGTGAGAGTGTCGAGAAACCCGCATTGCCGATCATGCGCACGGCCCGCCGGGCGGCGGTCAGCCGCCGTCGGAGGAAGATCCACAAACCGCCACGCCGCTCGGGTCGCTGCCAGTATCTTTCGGTTTCGACTGCCATTCCCGTTCATTTTGTGCGGCCAGGCGAGTTCAGGCGTCAGACTCCTTGAACCTGTATCCGACGCCGTACAGCGTCTCGATGACGTCGAATTTGCCGTCGACCGCCTTGAATTTCTTTCTCAACCGCTTGATGTGACTGTCAATGGTGCGATCGTCAACATAAACCTGGTCGTCATAGGCCGCGTCCATCAAGGCGTTGCGGCTCTTGACCACGCCGGGGCGCTGGGCAAGCGCGCGCAGTATCAGGAACTCGGTCACCGTCAGCGTTACCGGTTCGCCCTTCCAAGTGCAGGTATGGCGTTCCGGGTCCATCCGCAGATGGCCGCGCTCCAGGACCCGCGCCTCCTCTTCCTTGAGCGGCGTCACGCTGCGCGGATTGGCCCGGCGCAGGACCGCCCGCACCCGCTCCACCAGCAGGCGCTGGGAGAACGGTTTGCGGATAAAATCATCGGCGCCCATCTTGAGCCCGAACAATTCGTCGATCTCCTCGTCCTTGGAGGTGAGGAAGATGACCGGCATCTCGGTTTGCTGGCGCAACCGGCGCAACAGCTCCATTCCGTCCATCCGCGGCATCTTGATGTCCAGAATTGCCAGATCCGTCGGCTCGGTGCGCAAGCCCTCGAGCGCGCTTGCGCCATCGGTAAAGGTGCGAACCTTGTAACCTTCCGATTCCAGCACAATGCTGACGGAGGTCAGGATATTGCGGTCGTCGTCGACAAGAGCGATGGTCGCCATTGAGTCCCCAATCCTAAACGTGTAACAGCTGCGTCGCCTGTATTGCGGCAACTGGGGCAAATTGTGACGGTCTCGCCACGCGCTAATTCGCCGACTGCCAGGATTTCGGCTTTGAATTTATTATCTTATCTCATCGGCCGAATGAAGTCGCGGGCTTTGATCCATGGCCCAAACGCCGCGATTTTGCAAGGATAAGCCCATGTCCGCGCCGAAGCAGAACGAGGCCTCCGCCAGCCGCCAGATCGTGCGCGCCTCGCGCAAGGCGGCGCTTGCAACGCTTGACGGCGAGACCGGCGCGCCCTTCGCCTCCCTTGTCGCGGTGGCGACCGGCTTTGATGCAACCCCGGTGACGCTGATGTCGACGCTGGCCCGTCACACAAAGAACATCGATCGCGATCCGCGGGCAAGCCTGTTGTTCGAACAGGTTGAACCGGCACCCGAAGGCGGCGACATATTGGCGGCGGGACGGGTCACGGTCATGGGGCGGCTCGAGCGGAGCGACGATGCCGAATTGCGGCGGCGGTTTCTCGCCCGCCATCCCGAAAGCGCCCACTATGCCTCCTTTGCCGATTTTTCCTTTTACGCATTACGGGTGGAATCGGCGCATTTCGTCGGCGGATTCGGCCGTATAGAGACCATGCCCGCCGCGACGTTCCTGTTCGCCGGCGCCAAGGCGGCGCGGCTTGCCGGCGCGGAGGCAGACGTGATCGCGCATATGAATGAAGACCATCATGAAGCCGTCGGCCTCTACGCGACCCGGCTCCTGGGCGCCGCCAAGGGAGCGTGGCAATTCGTCGGGTTCGATCCGGAAGGCGCCGATCTCCTGTGTGAGGGAGCGCAGCGCCGGCTTGTGTTTCCGGACCCGGTTTACGACGCCGATGCGTTGCGCAAAATGCTCGTCCAGCTTGCCGACGATGCCCGGCGCCGGGCGCTCTAAACTCTTTACCACCTCAACATCCAACACCGCCCCGATGCGCGGTCCGCTTGCAAGCGCAGACGCGATGGTTTAGGGCGTCAAGAAAAAAGCAAGACGTGCCGGATAGCCATTTGGGGCTCAAACGGCTTGCGGCGTCGGGCCTCCTGCCGGCCGGGCGCGGGCAAGGGCTGACGTGTCGCCTCATGTGCAACGGGAGGAATCGTTGAAACAGACTGGCGTATTCAACCGCGCGTTCGGAGCGGACAAGTTCGAGTTGCGCGGTCTTGCGGGTCTCAATTGGAACCTTGGCGTTCCGGCGCTCTATGAAGCGGCAATCAGGAACGGCGAGGGCGTTCTGGCGGCAAACGGCCCCTTCGCGGCGGTCACCGGGCAGCACACCGGCCGTTCGCCCAAGGACAAATTTCTGGTGCGCACGCCTGCCAACGAGGCCGAGGTCTGGTGGGACAATGTGGCCTCGCTCACGCCGGATGAGTTCGACCTTTTGCGCCGCGATTTCCTGAAGCACGCCGAGGGCATGGCGCTTTATGCCCAGGATCTCTATGCCGGCGCCGATCCGGCATACCGGCTGCCGGTGCGGGTCTACTGCGAATATGCCTGGCACGCGCTGTTCATCCGCCACATGCTGATCCGCCCGCCGAGGGCCGAACTTGCCGCCTTTAAGCCGCGCATGACAATCATCGATCTGCCGAGCTTCAAGGCCGATCCCGCGCGCCACGGAACGCGCAGCGAAACCATCATCGCCTGCGATTTCGACCGCGGCATGGTGCTGATCGGCAATTCGTCCTATGCCGGCGAGATGAAGAAGTCGGTGTTCTCCTATCTCTGCTACGCGCTGCCGAAGCAGGGCGTGATGCCGATGCATTGCTCGGCCAATGTCGGCGCGAAAGAGGATTCCGCCGCCTTTTTCGGCCTGTCCGGAACCGGCAAGACGACGCTTTCCGCCGATCCGAACCGCACCCTGATCGGCGACGACGAGCACGGTTGGTCGAAGAACGGCATATTCAATTTCGAGGGCGGCTGCTACGCCAAGACCATCAACCTGTCGGCCGCGGCGGAGCCGGAGATCTACGCCACCACCCAGCGCTTCGGCACCGTGTTCGAGAATGTGGTCATCGATCCGGAGACCCGCGAGCCCGATTTCGACGATGGCAGCCTGACCGAGAACACCCGCTGCGCCTATCCCGTCGACTTCATTCCTAACGCCAGCATGACCGGCCTGGCGCCGCACCCGATGAACCTCATCATGCTGACGGCGGACGCCTTCGGCGTCATGCCGCCGATCGCGAAACTGTCTGCGAGCCAGGCGATGTACCATTTTCTGTCCGGCTACACGGCCAAGGTGGCGGGGACGGAAAAGGGCATGGGCCACGAGCCGGCCGCCACTTTTTCCACTTGCTTCGGCGCGCCGTTCATGTCGCTGCACCCGACCGTCTACGGCAATCTCCTGCGCGAGCTCATCGGCAAGCACGCCACCCATTGCTGGCTGGTGAATACTGGCTGGACCGGCGGCCCTTATGGCGTAGGCCGGCGGATGCCGATCAAGGCGACCCGGGCGCTGTTGACGGCGGTCCTCGACGGCAGCCTGGCGCAGGCACCGATGCGCGTCGAACCGAGCTTCGGCTTCGAGGTGCCGCTGGAGATGCCGGGCGTCGACCGCACCATTCTCACGCCGCGCGAAACTTGGGCCGACAAGAAGGCCTACGACGAACAGGCCCGCCGGCTGGTGCAGATGTTCATCGACAATTTCACGCGGTTCGAAAGTCGCGTCGAACCGGACGTGCGCGACGCTGCGCCGGTGATCCGGGAAGCGGCCGAATAGCCGCGTTCGGCTTGGCGATCGTCGCGGCGACCGTCGCTTGAGGCAATGGCAACAGGGGGCAAGAAGGGGGCGGTCGCGGCCGGCCACGAGTTGACGGCGGCGGCGGCGGCCGACGTGCTGCGCGAGGGCGGCAACGCCTTCGACGCGGTGATCGCGGGCTTGTGGATGGCCTGCGTCGCAGAGCCGGTGCTGGCGTCCCCCGGCGGCGGCGGCTTCGTCATGGCGCGCTCGGTCGAGCATGACCGGACCCGTCTGTTCGACTTTTTTGTGCACACGCCGCGGCTGAAGCCCGACCCGGCGAACTTGGAATTCGAAGGCATTCACGCCGACTTCGGCACCACGACCCAGGAATTCCACATCGGCGCCGGCGCAAGCGCGGTTCCGGGTTTCGTGCCCGGCCTCCATGCGCTGCACGCCGCGCTGGCGCGGCTGCCCATGACCCGCCTCGCCGCGCCCGCCGTCGCCGCGGCCAAGGCCGGCGTCGAAGTCAACGACACCCAGGCGCGCGTGTTTCAGATCGTCGGGCCGATCCTGATCCGGTCGCACGAAGCAAGAGCCTTGTTCGCGCCGGACGGAGCCCTGCTTGCAACCGGCGCCATGTTCCGCAACGAAGAGCTCGGCGACGCCATCGACGTCATCGCCCGGGAAGGCCCACGCATCGCCAGCGAGGGCGAGATCGCCGAGGCCATGCTGGCAGTCACGGGCGCTGGCGGCGCGCTCAGGGCGGGCGATCTGAAGGCCTATGCCGTTGCCGAGCGGGCGCCCTTGAGCGCCGCGCTCGACGGCGTCGAGCCGCTCCTCAATCCGCCGCCCTCCTGCGGCGGCGGACTGATCCGCGACATGCTCTTCAACCTGGCGCGGCAGGAACGGCCGCTGTCCGTTGCCGCGCTCAACCTTGCCCGAGCGATCGACGCAACCGACCGGGCGTGGCGGTCGGCGGGCTGCGACATCGGGCAGTTTCTCGGCGCAGCCGGCGCGCCGGGCAAGGGCGCGGCGGTCCGCGGCCGCGGCACCACCCATATCAGCGTCATCGATGCCGCCGGCAACGCGGCGGCCGCCACGGTCAGCAACG
Organism: Hyphomicrobiales bacterium; assembly: GCA_030688605.1. Taxonomy (NCBI): domain Bacteria; kingdom Pseudomonadati; phylum Pseudomonadota; class Alphaproteobacteria; order Hyphomicrobiales; species Hyphomicrobiales bacterium. The sequence goes on along the minus strand of JAUYJB010000172.1, from coordinate 616 downwards.
GCGAGGGCAATGGCCGCATGGTCCCCGGCTGCGGCTTCATGATCAACAACATGCTCGGCGAGGAGGACATCAACCCGCTGGGCTTCCACGCCTGGCCCGAGGATACGCGGCTGTCCTCGATGATGGCACCGAGCGTGCTGGTTGCCTGCGACGGGACGATCACGGCGCTGGGCAGCGGCGGCTCGAACCGGATCCGCACCGCGCTTTTCCAGGTTTCGGCGCGCCTGCTCGCGGGCGCCGGCGAGCTCGACGAGGCGGTCGCGGCACCCCGGCTGCATATCGAGCACGGCCATCTCGACTTCGAGGATCTGTTCGAGGCCAAGGACCGCGACGCGCTGACCCAAGCCTTCAAGGACCATCGGGCGTGGCCCGAGCGCAGCATGTATTATGGCGGCGTCCACGTGGCGCAGCGTGCGGCGAAGGGCGGCTTTGCCGCTGCCGGCGACCCGCGCCGCGGCGGCGTCGCGCTGATCGTCTAGAGCGGTTCATGGTTATAGGGAATCGATTCGATGGTCCAAATCGGTTCATCCGGGCAGGCGTGGGCCGCGACGCGCGATACGGGATATCGGGCGAGCGCCGCAACGAACCCGGTGGGCCGATTTGGCCCACCGAAGGC
>JAUYJB010000171.1 GCA_030688605.1 Hyphomicrobiales bacterium | reverse complement strand
GCCTTCGGTGGGCCAAATCGGCCCACCGGGTTCGTTGCGGCGCTCGCCCGATATCCCGTATCGCGCGTCGCGGCCCACGCCTGCCCGGATGAACCGATTTGGACCATCGAATCGATTCCCTATAACCATGAACCGCTCTAGCCGGCAAAGCCGGTCACGAACAGGCGCAACCGCGCCGCCGTGGCGGCCAATTCGCCGAGGTCGGCGACCAGCGTCGCGCCGGCCTCGGCCGCGATGCCGGCAAGCCGCGCGGCGGCCGCGGCCTCAACCGTCCCGGCGCCGATGGTCGGCAGGTCGATGCGCGTCTCCTGGCCCTGCTTCGGCGCCTTGACGAGAACGCCGGAAGGTCGGCTCACCCGGTCGGCGCGCAATTCGGCGCAGCGCTCGAGCATGGCGTCGGTGCCCTCGGCCGCCTCCACCGCGATGACCCGGCCGCGGTCGACGACCACGCCCTGGCCGATGTCGAAGGGCGCCAGCGCCGCCAGCACGCGCCGTCCAAGGGCGATATCCTCAAGATCCCGCCGGCTCGGCTTGCGGCCGCCGACGGTGACCCGGTCGAGAATGAGGCCGGGGGCGATCTCGTCCGGGCCGACGACGCGCACCCCGCCGCGCTCTTCGAGGAAGGCGATCATGCTCGTCAGCAAATGGTTGTCGCCGCCGATCATCATCGCCAGGATGCGCGGCAGGTTCATCATGCCGCCGAGGTCAAAACGGATGTTCTTGACCTCCGGGCGCCGGACATGGCCGGTAATGACGAGTTCCCCGCAGCCATGCTTGGCGAGCAGCTTGAACAGCCGTCCGACCTCGCCGATACGCAGCCATTCGTGGGGAAAACGCTCGACCTCGGGACCGGCCTGGCCGCGCAGCGCCAGGGCGACGAAATCGCGGCCTGCCGCGGCCGCCGCGGCGGCCACCGCGAGCGGCACCTTTCCGCCGCCGCATAGAATCGCGAGCCGGTCACGCGTCTTGCCTGCCCGATCGGATGGCGCCGTCCGGCCTGTACCTGGCGATGACACGTCTAGCCCTCGGCGGAGCGGCGCGGCGGGCAGAGATTGCGTTGCGAAGGGGCACGCACGAAGGCGACGATTTCCTGAACCGGCGCGCTGTCGGCGAACGTCGACGCCACCTGCTCCAAACGGTCGGCAAACGAGCCCACCTCGGCGAACAGTATATTGTAGGCCTTGCGCATGGTGTGGATCTCCTCGCGGGAAAATCCGCGCCGCTTCAGCCCGATGACATTGAGGCCGCCGAGCCGCGCCCGATCGCCGACGACCATGCCGTAGGGAATGACGTCGTTCACCACCCCGCTCACCCCGCCGATGATGGCGCAGCGGCCGACCCGGCACATCTGGTGCACCGCCGCCAGACCGCCGATGATGACATGGTCGCCGACGGTGCAATGGCCGCCGATGGTGGCGTTGTTGGCGAACACGACGTGATCGCCGACGACGCAATCATGGGCCACGTGGGAGGCGATCATATACATCGAATCGGAACCGACCCGGGTCACCCGCTCCTCCGGCTCGGTGCCCGGGTTCATGGTCACATGCTCGCGGATGATGTTGCGCTCGCCGATCACGAGCCGGTTCTTCTCGCCGCCATATTTGAAATGCTGCGGCGGATGCCCCAGCGAGGCGAACGGGTAGATCTGGCAGTCGGCGCCGATGCTGGTGGCGCCGGCCACCACGACGTGGGAATGCAGCACGCAATTATCGCCGATGCGCACCTCCGGGCCGATGACACAATAGGGGCCGATGCGCACGCCAACGCCGATCTCGGCGCCTCGCTCGACGACGGCGGTGGGGTGGATTTCGGACATGGAGGAGCGTTCAAGCATCGGCGATCATCGCGGTCAACTCGGCTTCCGCAACCCGTTCATTGTCGACGAGCGCATGGCATTCGAACTTCCATACCGTGCCTCGGTTGCGGAGCTTCCTGACGTGGTATTCGAGCCGGTCGCCAGGATGCACCGGCTTGCGGAAGTGGGTCTTGTCGATGGACATGAAATAGACGAGCTTGGCCGCGGCGCGGCTGCCGAGATGAATGACGCACATGGCGCCGGCCGTCTGCGCCATACCCTCGATGATCAGCACGCCGGGCATGATCGGCCGATTCGGGAAATGCCCTTGGAAGTGGGGTTCGTTCACCGTCACGTTCTTGATCCCGATACAGGATTCATCGCCCCTGATGTCAATGATCCGATCGACCAGGAGAAACGGATATCGGTGTGGCAGGAGCTCCAATATCCGCATGATGTCGACGGCTTCGAGTTGGTCCTGTTTGGTCTCGTTCATCCGGCTCTTGCCCTCGGCCTTTCCGGCGACCGCACCCTTTCCGCCGCTCAGTCGGCGTCGGTTTGACCCTTGCCCGTCGCGCGGGCCTCGCCGAGCTTCTTTAGCGCCGTCATCTCGCGGAACCACGCCCGGATCGGCTTGGCCGGCGTGCCGCCCCAGCGGGCGCCCGCAGGAACATCGCCGCGCACGCGGCTGGAAGCCGCGATCTGCGCGCCCGCGCCGATCTTGACGTGCCCCACGATTCCGACCTGGCCGCCGAGCGCGACGAAATCGCCCAACTCGACGCTGCCCGAAATGCCGGTCTGGCCGACGATGACGCAATGGCGGCCGACGATCACGTTATGGCCGATCTGGACCTGATTGTCGATCTTTGTGCCCTCCCCGATCACCGTGTCGCGATTGCCGCCGCGGTCGATGCAGGTGCCAGCACCGATCTCCACGTCGTCCTGGACGATCACGCGGCCTATCTGCGGCACTTTCGTATGTCCTTTTGCGCCCAGAACGAAGCCGAAGCCGTCCTGGCCGATGCGCACGCCAGGATGGACGATGACCCGATTGCCGATCAGCGCGTGCAGGATGCTTGCGCCCGCGCCGATGTCGCAGTTGCGGCCGATGCGGACATTCTGGCCGACGATGGCGCCGGCGGCGACGCGCGTGCCCGAGCCGATCTCGGCGTTGGCGCCGACGACCGCCGCGGGCTCTACATGCACGCCGGCCTCGAGCCGCGCGGTGGCATGGACATGGGCGCCGTCGACACGCCCGTCCTCGCCGAAAACCGACAGCGGGCGCATCGCGTCCGGATAGAATCGGCCGGCCATCGCGGCGAACGCCCGATAGGGATCCGGCGTCACCAGGACGACGAGGCCCTGCGGGGCGCGGCTTGAGAATTTCGCCGCCACCAGGCAGGCGCCGGCCTTGGTCCGGGTGAACGCATCGACATAGGCCGGATTGTCCAGGAATGCCAGATCGCGGGGGCCGGCGGTCTGCAGCGGCGCGATATCGGAAAGCTCGCGCGCGCCATCGCCGCCGCCGGCGATCTCGGCGCCCGTCCATTCGGCGATCTCGGCCGCCCGGAACGGTCCTTTTCGTTCAAAAAAAATGGGTTCGCTCATAGGCTGCTCGTCACGGCACCGGCATCGGCCGTCGCCGAAACGGACCGTCGATGCCCAAGGACGCGCGACTCGACCGCCGGCTCAGAATCGCGCGCCGCCGCCGAAGCGGAACGATTGTTCATCGTCGAAGGACTGGCTCGTCAGAACATGAGCGAAGTCGGCACGCAACGGACCGAAGGGCGAATTCCACAGGACGCTGAAGCCAACCGATGAGCGGATGGAGCTGGAATCGAGCACCGTGATGGTGCCGGGCTGGCTACCGGGGGTCACAGGATCTACATCGGGGTAGATATTCCCTTTCGTATCGGTGCCGAAGACTGTTCCGGCGTCGGCGAACAACGCGCCCTTGAAGCCAAGTTCCTCGGGAATGCCGAAGATCGGGAACTGAACCTCCGCCGAGGCGGCAACATAGGTTGTTCCGCCCAACGCGTCGCCGTTGTAACCTGGAGTTGCGTCGCGGGGGCCGAGGCCGGCGCGAGCGAAGCCGCGTATCGTTTCGCCGCCCTTGAAGAAGGCGTCGGCGATCCGCACGTCGTCGCCGATGCCGAATATGTGCCCGCCCTCGACCCGGAAGACGCCGACAAAGTCCTCATAGATCTTTTGATAGAGCCGCGCTTCGGCCGTGGTGCGCAGATATTGCACGTCGCCGCCGACGCCCGCGAGATCCTGCGACAAGATCATGTAAAGACCGTCGGTCGGGTTCTGCTTGTTGTCGACCGTATCGAAGCGCAGCGAATAGCCGACCAGCGAGGCGATCGATTTGCCGGCCTCGGCCAGGACCGCCGGAGATGCGGTAACCGGTATGTCGGTGATCTCTTCCTGCGACAGCTGATAGCGGGTCGTCAGCGACAGGTCCGGAGTCAACGGGAAGCCGAACCGGACCCCGCCGCCGCGTTGCTGGCTCTTATAGGAAGATTCGGAGGTCAGATCGATCTCGCGCGAGAACAGGTCGATGCCCGCCGCTACGCGCCGTTCCATGAAGTAAGGCTCGGTGAACGAGAAATCGATGTCCCTGCGCTTGCCGCTGACGCTGACCGCCAGACGGACGAACTGACCGCGGCCGAGCAGATTTCGCTCCGATATGCTGACGTCGCCGAGGATGCCGTCCGCGGTCGAATAGCCGACGCCCACGCTGAGCTGGCCGGTCGGCTGCTCTTCAACGTCGACGGCGACGACGACGCGGTCCGGCGCGCTGCCCGGCTCGCGCGTGATCTTGACGGTCTTGAAGAAACCGAGCCCGTTCAGCCGCCGTTCGGCGCGATCGATCAGCACCCGGTTATATGCGTCGCCCTCCACCAGGTCGAATTCGCGGCGAACCACCCTGTCTTCGGTGCGCGTATTGCCGCGGATATCGATTCGCTCGATATAGACGCGCGGCCCCTCGTTGATGACGAAGGTGAGCGCCACGGAGTGGGTAACCGGGTCGCGCTCTCCGCGCGGGCTCACTTGGGCGAAGGCATATCCGAGCTTTGAAACCTCGACGGTCAAATCCTCGAGCGTCCGGTCGATCAGCTCAAGATTGTAGACGTCGCCCTCATAGGTGTGCACGACGCCGCGCAGCAGTTCCGGATCGATGGCGCGGACGTTGGATTCAATATGGATCGCGCCGAAGGCATAGAGCGGACCCTCCTCGACGGTGATGATGATGAAGAAGGCGTTGCGTTCTTGGTCGAGGTCGGCGACGGCGGAGATGATCCTGAAATCGGCGTAGCCGTTGCGCAGATAGTGGCGACGCAACAGTTCCTGATCGGCGGCGAGACGGTCCGGATCGTAAATGTCGTTGGAGCGCAGGAAGCTCAGAAACCCAGTCTCCCCGGTGGTGACCACCTTGCGCAGGTCCGAATCGGTGAACGCCTTGTTGCCGATGAAGGTGATGCGCGACACGCCGGTCTTGTCGCCCTCGGTGATCTCGAAGACGAGATCGACGCGGTTCTGCGGCAAATTGATGATCTTCGGCTCGACGCGGGCGGCGAATCGACCGCTGCGGCGATACAGGGTGAGGATGCGCTGGAGGTCGTTTTGCACCTTGGTGCGGGTCAGGACGGACCGGGCGCGCAGCTCGACCTCGGCCCCCAGGACCGCGTCGGTCAGCTTCTTGTTGCCCTCGAAGGCGACCCTGTTGATGATCGGGTTCTCGACCACGGTGACGATCAAAGTCGTGCGTTCGAGCGTGATCTTGACGTCCTCGAACAGGCCGGTGGCGAACAGCGCCTTGAACGACAGGTCGACCTTGTAGGCGTCGTAGCGCTCGCCCTTGCCGATGCTCAGATAACCGATGACGGTCTGCGATTCGACGCGGCGGTTGCCGCGCACGTCGATCTGGGTGATCACCGGACCGGTTTGCGCATAAGCGGTATTCGCCGGGTAAGTTACGCTTACGACCGCGCCCCCGAGGCCTGCAATCGACAACATCAGAGCCGTCAGCAGCCCCCCGAAAACACGCATGAAGTCCCACATGCAGCCGCGTTTCCCTCTGCCTTGATTCCCCCAGGGACTAAGGCAACTCACTAGCCCCGGATCGTGGCTTTCTCATGTCGGTTTTACAGGCTTTTTGCTCCCTTGCAAACAGCCAAATCGCAACCAACTCAATCCTTTCTTATAAAAAGCGAAGGTGGACGAGATCGTTCCAGGTGGCGAAGATCATCAATGTCAAAACGATCGCCAATCCGATCCTGAATCCGAACTCCTGCGCCCGCTCGCTCAGCGGCCGGCCGCGGGTCGCCTCGATGGCATAATAGAGCAGATGCCCGCCATCCAGCATCGGGATCGGAAACAGGTTGATAAGGCCGATGCTGATCGATAATACCGCCGACAGGTTGACCAGCGCCAGCAGGCCGAGCGTGGCAACCTGGCCGGACACCTGGGCGATTCGCAGCGGACCGCCGAGCTGGCCGGCGTCCTGGCGCCCGACGATGACCTCGTAGAGATAGCCGAGCGAGCGCGAGGTGACGTACCAAGTCTCCTTGACCGCCAGCCAGAAGGCGGCCGGAACGCTGAAGCGCTGGCGCTGGAGGTTCTCACCGGCCACGGACCGTGAAATGCCGAGCAGGCCGACGCGCTGGGTATTGCCGAACCGGTCGGAGATTTCCTTCAGCCGCGGCGTCGCGGTCAGTGTTATCTCGTAGTCGTCGCGTTGCACCACGATCGTCAGGCTGCGGGCGGCGGCGCCCGAGACGATGCGCTGCATGTCGGCGAAGGTCTTGATCGGCTTTCCGTCGATCGACTTGACCAGATCGCCAGGCAGGAAGCCCGCCTCTTCCGCCGCGCTGTCCGGCGCAACCACGTCGACGCGCGGATCGGTGACTTCGCGGCCGAAGACCGAAAACACGATGGTGAAAATGGCGATGGCGAGGATGAAATTGGCGATCGGTCCGGCGGCGACCACGGCGGCGCGACTGCCCACCGGCTTGAGATGGAAGCTGCCGACCCGTTCCTGGGCGCTCATTTTCCTCGCCTCGCGATGCGGGGCGGCGCTGGTGACGTCCTCGTCGTCGAGGAATTTCACATAGCCGCCGAGCGGGATCCACGACAGCCGCCAGCGGGTCCCCTTGGCATCGGTCCAGCCGGCGATTTCCGGCCCGAAGCCGACCGAGAAGATTTTCACCGCCACCCCGCACCAGCGCGCCACCACGAAGTGGCCGAGCTCGTGAAAAAAGACGACGACGGTGAGCACGAACAGGAACGGCAGCAGGTAGCCGATCAGCGTGTCGCCGGCCCAGGCAAGATTTGCGAAGAGGTCCATTGTTTCAGTTACTTCCAACTATCGCCCGGAACCGCCTGCGGGTCCGCGCTCCGGGCACCATTGTTTCAGGCGCTGGCCCGCGTCGCAACCCGCTTCGCCGCGGCCTCGCGCGCCTTGGCGTCGATCTCCAACACCTCTTGCAGCGTGCCGGCCCGTGCTCCGGACATGCGGCCGAGCTCGGCCTCCATCACCGCCTCGACCACCGCCGGGATGTCGAGAAAACCGATAGCGCCGCGAAGAAACGCCTCGACCGCGACCTCGTTGGCGGCGTTCAGGACGGTCGCGGCCGCCGGTCCCTCGCTCAACGCCGCGCGGGTGAGCCGCAGGGCGGGAAAGCGTTCCTCGTCGGGCGCCTCGAAGGTCAGTCTGCCCAACGCCACCAAGTCGAGGCGGCTTGCGGCTGCGGCCATGCGCCGCGGCCAGGCGAGGCTGACGGCGATCGGCGTGCGCATGTCGGGCGCGCCGAGCTGGGCCAGCATCGAACCGTCGGTGAACTCGACAAGGCCGTGCACCACCGACTCGGGATGCACGAGAATGTCGATCTGGCGGCCTTCCAGCCCGAACAGATGGTGCGCCTCGATAAGCTCCAGGCCCTTGTTCATCATGGTCGCCGAATCGATCGTCACCTTGGCGCCCATGTCCCAATTCGGATGCCGCAGCGCCTGTTTCGGCGTTACCGCGGCCATGCGCTCCCGCTCCCAGGTGCGGAACGGCCCTCCGGAGGCCGTCAGGATGATGCGCTCCAGCGCCGGAGCCGGCTTGTCCGCGAGAATCTGAAAGATGGCGTTGTGCTCCGAATCGACGGGGATGATCGCGGCCCCCGCGCGGCGCGCCTCGGCCATGAAGCAGGTGCCGGCCGACACCAGGCATTCCTTGTTGGCAAGCGCCACGTCGATCCCCTGGCGCACCGCGGCCAGCGTCGGCTCGAGGCCGGCGACGCCGACGATGGCCGCCATCAGCCAGTCAACCGGGCGCAGCGCCGCCTCGATCACCGCGGCGCGGCCGGCGCCGGTCTCGATGCCGCTGCCGGCAAGGCGCTCCTTGAGCTCCGGTCCGGCCCGCTCCTCGGCGACGACCGCGAACCGGGCGCCGAGCGCGCGCGCCTGCTCGGCGAGCAATGCGGCATTGGCGTTGGCGACCAGCGCCTCGACGGCGAACCTGCCGGGGTTGGCGGCCAGAATCTCGACCGTGTTGCGGCCGATCGAGCCCGTGGCGCCGAGGACGCTGACTTTGCGCCGGGTCTCGCCGGGCTTCATGTCTTCCGCCGAACAAGGCGCGATTTGGTTCACCTTGCTGTCCTCACCAATGCAACAGTCCCGAGCCCGCCAGATCCGGTCCGGCCCGCAGCATGCCGAAGCCGACGGCGGCGAGCGCTGCGGCAATCAGGCCGTCGACCCGGTCCATCAAGCCGCCATGGCCGGGAATGAGTTTACCAGAATCCTTCACGCCGAAGTGCCGCTTGAGGCCGGATTCGAACAAATCCCCGGCTTGGGCGACGATCGAGACGGCAATGCCGACCAATATGAGCGCAGCCAAGGAGGCTCCAGCAATCAACCGGGCGGCGACGGCGCCGACAAGCGCCGCGGCGATGAGGCCGCCGGCAAAACCGGCCCAGGTCTTGTGGGGCGAGACCCGCGGCGACAGCCTCGGCCCGCCCAGGAGCCGGCCGCAGGCAAAGGCGGCACTGTCCGTCGCCCAGACGGTCGCAAACAGCCACAGCGTCGCCGCCAGACCATATTCGGGGTCGGCCCTGAGCACAAGCAGCGCCGTCGCCGGCAGGCCGGCATAAAACACTCCGAGCCCGAACCACCCCCACAGTCGCCGCCCCAGCGCCGCCATGGGCAGCGCCGCCGCCGCCACGAAAGCAAGCGCGATCAAAGGCCTGCCCGAAAGCGCCAGATAGGCGAGCACGCCCGTCGCGACAAGGATCAGCGCCTGGAGCCAACGGCTTGCGCGGTGGCCGCAAATCATCAGCCACTCGTCGACCACGATGGCGGCCGAAACCGCGATCAGGGCGGCATAGACCCATGACCCGGCCCAGGCAGCGGCCATGGCGATCGGCGCGAGCACCAGCGCCGTTACAAGCCGCAGCGAGAGGTCCGTGGACACGGTGTCTGGTTCTGAGTCGGCCGGCACGATGAACACCCCCCCGACCCGCCACCCGCCGGCTGCCGTCAGCCGCGGGATTTGGCGGTGACGCCGCCGAAACGGCGTTCGCGGCGATGATATTCGTCGATGGCCTGTTGCAGCGTCTCGCCGGTGAAATCCGGCCATAGCGCGTCGACGAAAATCAACTCCGTATAGGCGCATTGCCACAGCATGAAGTTGGAAAGCCGCTGCTCGCCGCTGGTCCGCACCAGGAGATCCGGCTCCGGGACGCCGGCGGTGTCGAGATGGGCATCGAGGAAGGCGGGGGTGATCTCGTCCGGGCGCACCGCGCCGCTCAGCACCTCGTCGGCGATCCGGCGCATGGCGCGCGCGATCTCGTCCTTCGAGCCATAGTTGAAGGCGACGATCAGGGTCATGCCGCGATTGTCGCGGGTCAGAGCTTCGGAGTCTTCGATGAGCTTGCGCAGATCGGGGCCGAGATTGTCGCGGGCGCCGATCACCCGCACACGCACGCCCGCCTCGTGCAGTTCGGCCAAATCCTGGCGGATGAACCGCTTGATTAGCCCCATCAGCTCGCGCACCTCTTCAGCCGGCCGCGACCAGTTCTCGCTGGAGAAGGCATAAAGCGACAGATATTCGATGCCGAGCGGTTGGGCGGCGCGCACGATCCGCCGCACCGCCTCGACGCCGCGGCGATGGCCTTGGCTGCGACTCAATCCCCTCCCCAGCGCCCAGCGCCCATTGCCGTCCATGATGATGGCAACATGACGCGGCGCCCGCTGCGGCAGGGCGTCGGAATGCTGCTCGTCGGCCAGCTCAGGCCGCCGCACAGCGTCGCTCAAGCTCTCGTAACCTGCGGCCATGGAGTACCGGTGTCCTATACTTGCTTGATCTCCGCCTCTTTGGCGGTCAGCGTTTCGTCGATGGTCTTGATCGTTCGGTCGGTCAGCTGCTGCACCTCGTCCGCCCAGGCGCGATGCTCGTCCTGGCTCATATGCGCGTCCGTTTCAAGTCGTTTGAGGTGCTCCATGCCGTCGCGACGGACATTGCGGGCGGCGATGCGCGCCTGCTCGGCATATTTGTGCGCAACCTTTACGATTTCTTGACGGCGCTCCTCGTTGAGCTCGGGAATGGGGATCCGCATGCTCTGCCCTTCGACCACCGGATTCAGGCCGAGATCGGACTCGCGAATGGCGCGCTCGACGGCGGCAACCTGGGAGCGGTCCCAGACCTGCACCGAAATGAGCCGCGCCTCGGGCACCGAGATCGTCGCCATCTGGTTCAGCGGCATGTGCGCGCCATAGGCCTCGACCGGCAGATGCTCAACCAGGCCGGCGGAAGCGCGGCCGGTCCGCAAGCCGGCGAGCTCGGATTTCAGGGCGCTGACGGCGCCGTTCATGCGGCGTTCCAGGTCCTTGATATCGAACTCATCAGTCTGCATGGGTCCGTTCCCGCTGTTAGCGTCTGCGCATCGCCGCCATGGCCCGGCATGAATTGCCGGCGCGCATTACGGCGTGACCACGGTGCACCGGCCCTGCCCTTTCAGAACCGAAGCGAATGACCCGGCCGTTTGGATCGAGAAGACAATTATCGGTATCTGGTTGTCGCGGGCAAGAGCGATCGCCGTTGCGTCCATGACCTCGAGCCTCTTGGCCAGCGCCTCGTCATAGCTCACCCTATCATAGCGTTGTGCCTTGGGGTCGGTCTTCGGGTCGGCGCTGTAGACGCCGTCGACCTGCGTCCCCTTCAATATCGCGTCGCTGCCCATCTCGGCGGCGCGCAGCACGGATGCGGTGTCGGTGGTGAAGAACGGGTTGCCGGTGCCGCCGGCGAAGACGACGACGCGGCCCTTGCGCAAATGCTCAAGCGCGCGCGGCCGGCTGAAGGTCTCGCACACCGAGGCCACGGCGATCGCCGACATTGCCCGCGCCGCCATGCCGAGGCGCTCCAGCATGTCGCGCACGGCCAGCGCGTTGATGATCGTGGCCAGCATGCCCATCTGGTCGGCATCGGCGCGATCCATGCCGTCGGCGGCGCCGGCAAGGCCGCGAAAAATGTTGCCGCCGCCGACAACGAGCGCGATCTCGGCGCCGGCCTCGACGCCAGCGGCGATGTCGCGGCAGATGCGCTCGAGCGTCGGCGGATGCAGGCCGTGGCTCTGCGGCCCCATCAGGGCTTCACCGGAGACTTTCAGTACAACGCGGCGGTAGGTCAGAGCCATATCGGGTAGCGCCCCTGACGGCGTGCTCCGGACCGCTCGTGCCGGCGCGCCGGAGACGGGATTAGTCAGCGATTCGGGGCGACCCGGCAAGCGCCCCCACCAGAGATCAGATTGGCGACGACGACGCCGCGACCTCGGCGGCAAAGTCCTCGTCCTTCTTGTCGACCCCCTCGCCGAGCGCGAAGCGCACGTAGCCTTTGACCATGATCGGCGCGCCGACCTCCGTCTCGACCGCCTTGAGCGCCTCCTCGACGGTCTTTTCCGGGTCGATGACGAAGGCCTGGGAAAGAAGCACCGCCTCCTCGTAGAACTTGCGCAGGCGGCCTTCGACCATCTTTTCGATGATCGCATCCGGCTTGCCTGATTCGCGCGCCTGTTCGGCAAAGACCGCGCGCTCGCGCGCGACCACCGCCGGGTCGAGCTCGTCCGCGGTGATGGCGAGCGGGCTTGCGGCGGCGACATGCATGGCGATTTGCCGGCCGATCGCCTGCAGCTTGTTGGCGTCGCCCGTCGATTTCAGCGCCACCAGAACGCCGATCTTGCCCATTCCAGGCGCGGCCGCGCTGTGCACGTAGCTGGCGACGACGCCGTCGTCGACCGACAGCGCCGCGGTGCGCCGCAGCGTCATGTTCTCGCCGATGGAGCCGATCATCTCGGCGATCTGTTCGTTGACGGTGTTCGACGAGCCGTGAAAGGTCAGTTCGCCGAGCACGGCAAGGTCGCCATCGGCCTGCAATGCGAGATCGGCGATCTTGGCGACCATGTCCTGAAAAATCTCGTTGCGGGCGACGAAGTCGGTCTCCGAATTGACCTCGACGACGGCGCCTTTGGTGCGGTCGGTCGCCACCGCCACCAGCCCCTCCGCGGCAACGCGGCTGGCTTTCTTGGCGGCCTTGGCGAGGCCCTTGGTGCGCAGCCAGTCGACGGCCGCCTCCATGTCGCCGCCGGTCTCGCCGAGCGCCGTCTTGCAGTCCATCATGCCGGCGCCGGTCTTGTCGCGGAGTTGCTTGACTTGTGCCGCGGAAATCTTCGTCATGACAACCTCTTAAGCCTGCTCTTGAGCCTGAATTGCCGATCCGCGCCCGCGGCCGCGGGGGAGCCCCCCGCCGCCGGCGCCTAATCCGTGCCCTCGGCCAGCGCCTTGGCCTGCTCGATCCAATTGTCGCGCTCGATGCGGCCCTTGAAATTGAGCTCCTCGTCGATGCGCGTCACGTCCTCCGGCGTAAAGGCGGCGATCTGCCAATAATGGTAGATGCCGAGATCGTTGAGCTTCTGCTCGAGCACCGGGCCGACGCCGCCGATCTTCTTCAGATCGTCGGCTGCCCCGCGCGGCGACTCCAAGGATATGAACTTGTCCTCGCTGGTTACCGCTTCGACGGTGACGGCCTCGGAGACCTCGGTGATGGCGGGAACCTCCCCCTCGGCGAACTCGGCGGCGGCCTCCGGCGCCGGTTCCCCGGCCAGCGCCTCGACGACCGGCTCGATCGGCGGCTCGGCGGCCGCGCCGATATCCGCCCCGACCTCGCCCTGGGCGCGCGAAATGCCGTCGACGGCGGCCCGTGCGACCAGGTCGCAATAGAAGGTGATGGCGCGGCCGGCGTCGTCATTGCCGGGGATCGGATAGGTGATGTTGTCCGGCTCGCAATTGGAATCGAGGATCGCGGCGACGGGGATTCCGAGCCGCTGCGCCTCCTTGATGGCGATCTGCTCCTTGTTGGTGTCGATCACGAACAACAGATCGGGCGTGCCGCCCATGTCCTTGATGCCGCCGAGCGCGCGCTCCAGCTTGTCGCGCTCGCGGGTGAGCTGCAGGAGCTCCTTCTTGGTCAGGCCCTGGGTGCCGGCCTCCAGCGTCTCCTCGAGGTTGCGCAGCCGGGCGATCGAATGGGAGATCGTCTTCCAATTGGTCAGCGTGCCGCCGAGCCAGCGGTGATTGACGTAATATTGCGCCGAACGCTTGGCCGCGTCGGCGATGGGCTCGGAGGCCTGGCGCTTGGTGCCGACGAACAGGATCCGCCCGCCGGCGGCGACCGTGTCGCTCACCGTCTTCAGCGCCTGATGCATCAGCGGCACCGTCTGGGTCAGGTCGATGATGTGGATCTTGTTGCGTTCGCCGTAGATATACGGCGCCATTTTGGGGTTCCAGCGGTGGGTCTGGTGGCCGAAATGAACGCCAGCCTCCAAAAGCTGGCGCATATTGAACTCCGGCAGAGCCATGCAGCATTCCTTTTCCGGTTGGTCCGCCGCGGAAGAAGCCCGGAACGTTCGGCTTTCGCCGCGCCGGGCACCGGAGGGCCGCCGGCGGATGTCTCCCGCAGGCAGCGCCGATTTCCGCGTGTGTGATGGCGGGCCTTATAGCGGGCCGAAGCGGTTAAGACAAGCGGCGGCGAGGCGCGCTTCGCCTTCGGCCCGCGTTCAGGCGTCCAACGCTTCCTCGCGGCCGTCCCGGCGCGTCTTTGCCAACGCCTCGCCATATCCGCCGGCGACGCGCGCGACGGCCCAGTGGAACAGGAAGCCGTTGCGCCGGATGCCGGCTCTGAGGTGCCAGAAGAACGAAGGCAACGGCGGCCAGCCCAAGCCGAATTTCCGCGCGAAACGGTGCATCTTCTTGGACCAGACCAGGCGCCTTGCGAGACCCGCAAACCCATTGCGAAAGCGCGCGCGCCAGGGAGAAAACGGGCGTTCCTCGGCCAGGTAGCGCTCGAATTCGGCAAGCGTGCACGGCGACAGATAAGCTTCAAGGGGCGGCGCGCGCCGTCCGGCGCTGTCATAGCTCGGGGTCACCATCTGCTTGGCCGCGGCGAAGGCGTCGCGCGGAATGCCGGCCTGCTCGGCGATGCGCCGCGGCAGCGGCCGATCATAGTCGCCGCCGAGCGACCAAGGCCGCATTTCGGCCGAGCGCGACAGCGCGCCGATGCGCCCGGGCGCTCCCGCGCCGATGGCGGGCGCAGCGACGGAAAGCGCCGGCAGGCGCAGATTGAAGTTTACCCCGCTATAGCCGCCGGCATAGAACGGCGCCTTCGCGGGCGCATGGACGCCATGGTCCCGGTGCCAAATCGCATCGCCGCCGAAGCCGGTGACGATCAGCCGCCCCCTCAGCGCGGTCTCGGTGCCGGCCATGTAGACCTGCGGACCGCCATAGCCGGAGGCGATGAACTCGGCTTCCGGAAAATCCTCGCGGCCCTGATAGGCCAAGGTCTCGAACTCGGTTACCTTGAGGCCGAGCATCTTGCCGATATGCGCGCCGCTGTCGGAGGTGCCCGGCGGCGCGCCAACCGCCTGGCCATGGGTGAAGCCCTCGCCGCAACCCGCGTTAAGGGCGAGGACGGCGGCCGCCGTCGAGTCATAGCCGCGCGAGAGGGTCACGATGGGGCGATAGCGGACGCTGCGGCCGCGGTCGGCCGCGTTCGCGAACAGGAGCTTCAGCTCGGCAATCAGGGTCTCGCGATATCGGGCGAAGTCCTTGAATTCGCGGTCATAGTCGTGATCGAGCGGGGACACCGCAAGATTGCGGCCGATATGCACGGCCCGATAGTAAGGCTCGATTCGTCCGCGCGCGCACGGGATTGCGCGCCGGTAGCGCTCTGGCCCGAAGCGGTAGGTGATCAAGTCCTGATTGTAGTACGGATAGCCTCGCTTCAGCGCGGTGCCGGCAAGGGCGATCGCGGCCGGCAGGGCGTTGGAAACGGTCAGCTCGCCGGCACCGCGATGGATGAAGACGACGTCGCTGCCGGCGTTGCCGCAGAAGGCGACGATGCCGTCGGGCGTCATGAGTAGCCCGGTGCCGATGGAGGTCATGGCCGCGAGCGGCGAAGAGCCGGCGTAGGGACCGGACCAGGCGGCGGCAAGGACGCCTTCGCCGGATTCCTCCACGGCTTTGCCGCAATAGATCCGTCCCAGCCCGCGCCGGTCGATGCGCGCGCCCCACAGAAGCGGCGGCCAATCGGAGACGCGGACGAGGTGCGGCAAGCCTATCCTTGAGTAAGACCGGACACCGCGCCGTCCGCCGTTATGTGGCTCAGCACGGGCCCCTTGCTCAGCGTCGGCTTGCGGTAAGGCTTCAGGCCCTTCTCGGAAGGCCGCGCCGGCGGACGCTCGCGCTCTTCTGTCATCCCCCTGCCCCCAATCTTGCCGTCAATGCTCATGACCGGCGCCGTCCCGCGAACCTTCGACGCCAAGGCGCCGCGCGAGAGCGATCCGACGGGCTAGGTCACCAAGGTGTCCGTCATGGACCCGCCGCCCTCCGCCGTGATACGGCTCAGCACGGGTCCCTTGTTCAGCGTCGGCTTGCTATAGGGTTTCGGCGTCCTTTCGGCGGCCCCCGTCGCTTTTCGCTCGCCTTTCTTCGTCATTCCCCGTCTCCCAGAACTGTCGCTGCGTCCCATGGCCGGCGTCGCTTGTCGGTTGTTCGGCGAAGACCCGGCGATTCAAAGCCATCCGGCAGATTATTCCCCAGCGTCCGTGATACCGGACGCCAGGACCAGCGCCGTTATGCGGCTCAGCACGAGCCCTTTGCTCAAAGTCGGTTTGCTGTAATTTTTCAGCGTGTTTTCGGCGGCCGCCGTCGCGGTCCGCTCACTTCTGTCCGACATCCCCCATCTCCCCTGAGCGCCTGATATGGTCGTCATATCGGAATTTCCCGCATGAACCCCGGCCATTCGGGCTGAACCTAGCCATTTCGGCACCGCGTGACAATGCGGGACTGCTCGGATTCCAGCGGTTCCAACGGTTTTGATACGGTTTTTGACGGGGATGTGACAGATTTACGACATCTCCACGTCGATGACGCCCGGAAGCGTCCGCAGGACGCCCGCGAGACGATCAAACTTGCCTCGAGCCGCCTGAGATTGCGCGCTGATGCGTCTACGGCCTAACCATTTTGCTCGAAACCGGAGTTCATCCGGAAAATAGCGGATCAAAAGTCGGCGGGCATCAGTTCGTAAGACCCCTTGTGACCGCGCCCATAGACTTTGACCGCGGCTGAGTAAATCAAATCGCGGTTCAAATCGAAGGCCGTGAGAAGGCCAGCCTCGTCGAGCCGCATGTCGGGGTGAATTGCTTTCAACGCGTCTTCGTTCACAAAGAACGAAGCCTCCATTGCACTGTCGTGTCCCCAAAACCGAATCGCGCGCCGTGTCGCATCATAGGAGCGGCTTTGATTTGGAAAGTTAAGCGCCATGACCAGATTCCGTATGATCCCATCTCGCTCTAGCAGTCGCGGCCGAGCCGCTCGAAGTCAGCGAGTACGGCGGCGATCAGTGTCTGTCTGCGGGGGTCTTGCACGATCAGCGAAGTGGCAAAGAGGTTGAGAAGATAGCGCGCCTTCTCGGCGGCTTCGGGCCAATTCGCGGCCGGCGCCGCCACCAGGTGAGATTCCAATTCATCCTGGCGAAGGCGCAAGGCTCTTTCATTGGCCTCCACGTCCGCCAACAGTCGACGAAGATCGGTGGCCTTCTGAGCCGTCATCCCGCGATGCTGATCCAGTTCGATCGTTTTGTCGGTCATGATTGTGCGCCTTGTGCTCGGATCGGCTTTGGTTGCTCGAAAACGCAGGCCGCGCCGGCGGGCCGGATCGTTTGCGCCGGCACGAAGATCATGATCTAAGCCGCCGCGGGACGGGCCAGGGGATAGTCGGCGCTCTCGTACAAGCGACGAATTCCTGCCTTGTCGTATCGTTCCTCGTCGACTTCGAGATAGGCTCCGAGAAGAAACTCGGGCGCAAGCTCCTCGATGGCGAAACGAATGGCGTCCGCCGCCCGCGCGAACCGTCTGTATCCAAGCGGCTGTCGCCAGGATTTCCGGTTGCGGGTGGGAAACAACTCCGCCTCGGTGCCGTAGTCAAAGCCGGCCATGGTTTGGGTCCTCACTGCGGCAACGCGATTATGCTTGTGCGAATACCGACCGAGGCCGCAAAAAAGCGACCTCGATCTCGTCTGTGGACTCAGGTCAGATCTGGCGGCCCTTCAATAAGGCATCGACATCGCGCTGGGCTTGCCCCTTCTCGCTGCCGTACTTGGCCACGATCTGTGTCACAAGGTCGTCCCTGCCTTTGAGATCGGAAAGGTCCTGCTCGGAAAACTTATTCCACTTCACACCAATCTCCTTGAGGACGATCTGTTTCATCTCGGCCGTGGGGCTCGCGGGCTTTGCAGCGGCTGCGTTCACGTTCGAGGCCGCGTTCGAAGGAGTGTTTATCATGCAAGTACCTCCAAAATATTAATTAAATGTCTTTTGAATGGTCATCATTCAAACAACAATGTGAATGTAGGATAGGATGGCTGGAAAACAAGTCTTGCCAACAGAAATATTTAAGATCACAGGCACAGGATGATAATTAATCAGTGGACGGATGAAGCTGGACCGTGTAGGCTGACTGCAGCGTCGAAAAGAGTGAGTTTAGGCCCTAAGAAATTCGTGGACAATATACGGCGTCACAACACCTGCTGCGGGGTGTGTGGACGGGCCGTCAAGTGCGTTCATTCGCGGCTTGCCTTGCAAGGAACGTCGTAGCGTACTATTTGTGAGCCATCGACGGCCCAACAATCCTGCCGTTTCGCCTTCGCTGTACGCCAGGCACATGATCGGAATCCTCTCCCAACATCGACAAACCGGGCTTCAGGTGGCGCCAAGACGCGGCCCTGGCTCAAATGCACCTGCGCCAGTGAAAGGACATCTCCATGAACACCGGCACCGTAAAATTCTACAATAGTCAGAAGGGCTCCGGGTTCATCCAGCCGGACGATGGCGAGAAGGACCTGTTCGTCGATGCCATTGCGCTCGAGCGCGCGGGCATCGCCGGCCTGAGAGACGGCCAGAAAGCAAAGTCTGACACACAAAGCGATCCGCGCAGCGGCAAGGTTGCCGTCCGCGCGACCGAGACCACGTAGAACGCAAGCGGTCTGTGCAGCCCCGCTTCGCCACTAATAGAGCTGCCGCCCGCAAACCGGGCTGCGGCTTTTTTCAATTTCCGGCCTCTGGGCGTCTGGCGACACTCTTAAACCGGTGCGCGGGCTGCCCCAAAAAAGAAGGTCCAATTGATTGAATAACAAGCAAGAGCCCGTACCCACCGTTGCTGTCCCACCGGATGCGCGCGCCAGGACAAAGGTTCTCGCGTGCTACGGACGGCCCAGCGACGGTCGTGGCATCGTCGAGATCTTGATCACGGTCCTGCCGCTTGCGACGCTCTGGGTATCGATGTGGGCAACGCTCGATTTCAGCTATTGGCTCGCGCTGCCGCTCGCCCTGCCGGCGGCGGGGTTCCTGGTGCGGCTCTTCATGATCCAGCACGATTGCGGCCACGGCTCTTTCTTCCGTCATCGGCTGGCAAACGATTGGATCGGCCGCATCATCGGCGTAGTGACGCTCACACCTTACGGCTTGTGGCGGCGGACGCACGGCATGCACCACGCAAGCTCCGGGAATCTCGACCGCCGTGGTCACGGCGACGTCCACACCCTCACCGTCGCCGAATATCGCGCGCTCTCGACGTGGGGGCGGCTACGGTATCGTCTTTACCGACACCCACTGGTCATGTTCGGCATCGGCCCCGCCTATCTGTTCCTGCTGCAGCAGCGATTCCCGGCCGGACTGATGCGCAGCGGCTGGCAGCCCTGGGCGAGCGCGATGGGGACCAATTTCGCGATCGCCCTGGTCGTCTCCACGCTGGTCTGGCTCATCGGCATCAAAGCATTCCTGTTGGTGCATCTTCCGATCACGCTGCTCGCAGCGTCAGTCGGCGTGTGGTTGTTCTATGTGCAGCATCAATTCGAGCACACGACATGGGAATATGACGGCGAATGGAACTGGCACGAAGCTGCCTTTCACGGCAGCTCACACTACGACCTCCCCGCGCTCTTGCGCTGGTTCACGGCCAATATAGGCCTGCATCACGTGCATCACCTGTGTAGCCGGATCCCGTATTATCGGCTTCCGCGCGTCCTGCGCGACCATCCGGAACTCCGCGATGTCAGCCGGCTGACGCTGTCCGAGAGTTTTCGCTGCGCGCGCCTCGTGCTGTGGGACGAGAGGGCGCGCCGCTTGATGTCATTCCGCGAGGTTCGGCCGTCGGGCTAAAGCCCTTGTCTGTCGCGCGCCCTCGGGCCCGGAACGTCCTCATATGAACGATCGAGGCCGAATACGATGTCCGACACGGGTTAAGACCCGCCTAGAGCGGTTCATGGTTATAGGGGATCGATTCGATGGGCCAAATCGGTTCGTCCGGGTAGGCGCGGGCCGCGACGCGCGATACGGGATATCGGGCGAGCGCCGCAACGAACCCGGTGGGCCGATTTGGCCCACCGAAGGCCGGGTTCTTTTGCGCCGTGGCGGTGTTGCGGCTGTTGGCCGATGCACCGCATCGCCCGGCGAGCC